>NZ_JAKTHZ010000034.1:0-22559 GCF_027854645.1 Acinetobacter sp. AOR41_HL
TGTTATTCCTAAGTAGAAATGTCCTACCTTAAAACCAAATAGAAATGTCCTATACCGACATTTCCAAGTCAAGCACAGGATTCAGATTTCGTTCTTTGATTACTGTTTTCTGTGCACGTCTGCTTGGCATCTTTTGAGAACGATTGCGTTTATTTTGTTGTTCTAGTTCTTCATGCTGCTGTTGAATATGGGCTAATACAGAACCCAAACGTTTATTTTCAACAATCTCTCGCTGGTTGAGCTGACTTAATTTATCGAAGATGCTGTAATTGATTTTTCTTCCCTGATATTCAATCGCGACTGTACTATTCGGGTATTCCAGAAACTCAAGATACTTGCCAATCAATCTTTGGTTTTCTTCCGTGTTTTCCAAGAGATATACGCACTTATCATAAGTGATCGTCAGGCTATTCGTGACTCTGCGGGGTTCACGCCAGGTAAAAATATCATCTAATTCTTCGGCTGTTTCAGTGACAGTCCGGTGTAGATCCTTGGGATTAAAGGCCATCTTGGCAAACTTCTGATTGAACTGCTCAATGAAGCAGGGTAGCCAGGCATTGGCTTCGGCAATCGAACTGATGCCTTCCAGACGCATTTCTTTGATCAGACGGTCCTGAAGCGTTCTATTGGCTCGTTCTACACGGCCTTTGGCCTGTGGTGAATTAGCGAAGATAATATCGATATTCAGGGTGCTGAGTACGCGCCCAAACTGGGTAATCTTGGTGTCTTTCTTACTGCTTTGATTCACCCTGAAGACTGAATGTTTATCGCTGTAGAAGGCTAAAGGCTTACCATGCTGCTCAACATACAAACGTGTTGAAATCATATAGTCAAAGGTTGATTCTGACTTACAGAAGCGTAAATGCTGTAATTTGCCTGTGGCATCATCGATAAATACCAGCAGACAGCATTTAGGGGCTCGACCTTCAAACCAGTCATGGTGTGAGCCATCGATTTGGATCAGTTCACCATAACAGTCCCGGTTATAACGAGGCTGATACGGGCGTTTCAGACGCTTGGCACGAGGAGTCCATAAATCGGCTGCAATCATCCAGGAACGCAGTGTTTCCACTGAAATATCAAAGCCATGAACGGTGGTGAGCTTTTCATGCGCTAAAGTGGGTCCGAAACCATGCAGTTGATCAGAAACAATATTGAGGCACTTGAGTCTGAGCTCTTCAGGAAGCCTGGAATTGCTGATTTGACCACGACCGGCATGGGCTAATGCAGCTGGGCCTTGAGCTTTGTATTTTTGCAATAAACGCCTGATCTGACGCTCTGAAATATGAAGTAGCTGAGCAGCTTGGGACTGGGTTATGCGTTGATCACAGATTTCCTGCAAGACCGACAATCGTTTAAGTTCTTTATCCGACATAGACACCAACATATCAAACCGTCCGCTAAGGAAATTGCAAAAGTGCATATTCTAAAAGCGGACATTTTTACTTTGGAGAAACCGGACATTTCTATTTTGGGCTTACAAACGATATTTCGTATAATAGAGATTATGTTAAATAGGAAGTACTTATGGGAAGATTAGCTTGTCTTTTTTAGTTTTATGTATGTTTTAAAAAGTAGTATATTTTTTATAAACAATCTCACAATTACTGAGTTTGTATTTGTTCACGCAATCCTCCATTCCAATCACTTCGGCATTTTTTTCAGAATAAGAGTTTGATTGGAAAAACGTTTTCTAACCATTTAAACCATATCTAAGATTCAGTTGGAATGTACCGTCTGGAAGTTGTCCTTTGGTAATCACTGTACCAGGCTCTTTGTCTTTTGTGTATCCAGAAACACTAGAAATAAGCTCGGAGCATCTTCTTTGGTTCTCATTTATTTGTTTGCACTCTTTTGCTGCCGAGCGCATAGCTAGTTCACGAGATGTGGCTGTATAGATCGAAAATATGCCATTTTTCGGGTCGTAAGCAACACCAGCATACCAATATTGTGGCTTATAACTACTGCTATTTCCCCCCCAACCGCATACACTACCATCAACTGTCTGACAGTAACCTTGGCTAGGGTTTGCTTGAACTAGTGGACTAAGACTGAGCAATCCAATTACACTTAAAGAAGCAAAAATATAATACTTCATCTTCATTCCCTAAATTATTGTATTTTAATTAAAAAAATATGTGTAAATTACTTAATCAACCCGAATAGCAGATAAGAAATTTCATTAAAAAATAGGAGGTTGAAAGCCAGTAGTTGAATTACCAAACTAAACCTTAAGCTATAGTCCTCATGTCTAATAATACCGAATTATTCTGTGTAGTTGATAGCTTTTTTCTTAAATTTGCAGCAACTTATTGGAAATTCCTAAAACAAAGCCCCGGCTATCCAAGAACCCGATAGGGACAACTTAAAGCTAATAATAGCCTTAAGTGGAAACGTACATATGCGATGGTACTAAATAAATTTACAGAATTTGAACCTAATCATTTCTTATTACACTCTTAAGCTTTCAATCACCAACTTTAAAGCTGAAGATTGTTGTCTACGATGGGGATAGTAAAGATGATAGCCTGAAAACTGGATACTAAATTCTTCCAAGACTTGGACTAATTCACCTTGCTGGATTTCCTTTTCCACCATATCCTTTGGAATATAGGCTAATCCCATACCTGATTTGACTGCCTTAACAATATCGAAGCTCTCATTAAACACCCATTTAGCATTTATCTTAACTTTAAATTCCTGATCATCTTTTTCAAATTCCCATGCATAAATCCCCCCCTGAGTCATTAACCTGAATCCAATACAGGGATATTGATCTAAATCTCTTGGAGTATCAGGGATACCATAACGTTGAAAATAATCAGGTGTTGCCACAACTGCCATTTGTATATCATCGCCAATTCTCACAGCGACCATACCATCAGCGACTCGGCTACCAAATCTGACCCCTGCATCAAACTGCTCTGCAACAATATCAACCATGCCACTATTGGCGCTAAACTCCACTTCGAAATCAGGATAAAGGTGGGCAATTTTTGCCAATTTTGGAATTAGGATATGTTGTATTGCATGACTACTAGCATTGATTTTTATCTTGCCTGCTGGTGTATCCCTAAAGGTATTGAGTAGAGTCAGTTCATTGTCAATTTGGTCAAAACTGACACTAATCGTTTGTCTTAGCCGTTCACCTGCTTCGGTAGGTGATACGCTACGAGTAGTACGATTCAGTAATAATATTCCTAGACGTTCTTCCAGACCACGAATGCTATGGCTCAAGGCAGATTGTGAAACCCCAAGTTTACCTGCTGCTTTGGTAAAACTACCTTCTCTTGTCACCATGAGAAAAGCATGTAAATCATTATAATTTTCTCTGCTAATCAAGGTATTCACTCCTATCAGTGATTAACTGTTTTATCTGGATCATGATCTGTTATTAATGAAGTATATTCATAACTCTATTCTATTTTAAGACCTTATTCTTCTTTTTTATTATTTCTATACTGATAAAGATCTAAATTACTGGATAGATTTTAATGAAAAAGGTCATCGTGATTGGTGCAAGTGGTCATACATCCCAACAGATTATTCCTAGACTACTTGAGCAAGCTGATGTACGGCTCACGCTATTCTCTCGTAATATCAAAAAATTGAAAGCATTAGAAGATAAACGTGTACGTTTGATTGAAGGTAATGCAAATAATTTAGAGAGCTTAACAGATGCAATCCAAGATCAAGATATTGTCATTAGTACAATGGGTGATATGGACTTGGTTGTTAAAACTGAAAATATTGTTCAGGTAATGCAGGAATTACAAGTACAACGCTTAATCGCTATTAGTGCTGGCGGCATTTATGATGAGTTGCCAGAAGCATTTAATGATTGGGATAACCACATGGTTGGCTATACTCGTCCAATCAACCTAAGAACAGCAGAAGTGATTGAACAATCTTCACTGCAATATACGATTTTACGTCCTGTCTGGCTTACAGATAAAAGTATAGAAGAATATGAGCTGACACAAAAAGGAGAAATTTTTAAGGGTACAGAAACCTCCCGTGCAAGTCTTGGACGCTTTATTGCTACGATTGTAGAAAATCCGCAACTACATATTGGTGAGAATTTAGGGATTAGCCAACCAAATACCGATGGTGATAAACCTGTTGCCTATCGCTAGCTATTATTAACTTATATCAAGGCTGCCTATAAAGGCAGCCTTGATTATTGATGAATTTTATTCATAATACTATTCATATTTTGCCCCTTATTCAGCCCATTTATAGCTTCTATAATCAAAAGAACTCAACTACTTTGGGGCAACTCAAATGACTTATGCTTATGGTGCAACGGCTGCTACGAATCCTTTAGAAAAACTGACTATTCAACGTCGTGATGTTGGGCATCACGACGTAAAAATTGATATTGCCTATTGTGGTGTCTGCCACTCTGATATTCACCAAGTCCGTTCTGAATGGGATGGTACGCAGTATCCTTGTGTGCCAGGTCATGAAATTGTTGGACGAGTGACCGAAGTTGGAAAGCATGTATCCAAGTTTCATGTTGGTGATTTAGTTGGTGTTGGGTGTATCGTGGATAGTTGTCGTCACTGTACTGATTGTGAAGAAGGTCTTGAAAACTACTGTGACAATATGGTCGGTACATATAACTTTCCCACACCTGATGCACCTGGTTATACATTAGGTGGTTATTCTCAACATATCGTAGTAGATGAAAACTATGTATTAAGGATTAAACACGATGAACAGCAACTCGCTGCTGTCGCTCCTTTACTATGTGCAGGGATTACGACTTACTCGCCATTACGTCACTGGAATATAGGGAAAGGTAAAAAAGTCGGTGTCGTGGGTATTGGTGGCTTGGGACACATGGGTATTAAACTGGCTCATGCAATGGGGGCGTATGTTGTTGCCTTTACGACTTCTGAATCAAAAAAACAGGAAGCTCTCTCTTTAGGTGCAGATGAAGTAGTCATTTCTAAAGATGCAACTGCAATGGCAGTCCACCAAAAAAGTTTTGATCTGATCATTAATACGGTAGCTGCATCTCACAATCTTGACCCATTTTTAACCCTGCTCAAACGTGATGGAACATTAACTTTAGTCGGTGTACCTGAAACACCACACCAATCACCTAATGTATTTAATTTGGTTGGTAAGCGTCGTTCGATTGCAGGTTCGATGATCGGCAGCATTGCCGAAACACAGGAAATGCTAGACTTCTGTGCCGAGCATAACATTGTGGCTGATATTGAGTTAATCCGTGCTGATGAAATTAATACAGCCTATGAACGTATGCTGAAAGGTGATGTGAAATATCGTTTTGTAATTGATAGCCAAACTCTAAAAGATTAATTTAAGAACACATAAAAAAACAGCCTGTTAGAGTTTCTAACAGGCTGTTTTTATTTACCAAGCATAGGCTTGTGGTGCTTCGCCACAAGGCGGCCAGATCTCATCAAGTTTTGCCAGTGTTCCTACTGAAAGCTGTATATCCAATGCTTTGATATTTTCCTGCAATTGTTCTACGGTACGAACACCACTAATCACAGAAGTTACAGCAGGATTGTGAAGTAACCATGCCAATGCAACTAAAGCTGGTCTGTGACCCAGTTCAGCACACAGTTTTTCATAGGCTTCAAGTTGTGGGCGAAGTGCTTGGATTCTACGCTGACTTAATAACTGGAATATGCCACCTGATGAGGTAGATACAGACCTTTGATTTTTTAATGATGGCAAACTAATCCATTGCCAAATAAAAGCTAAAATTGCAATGGGGACTAAACAAAAGAAAGCTCCACGCCAGCCAATCATTGCACCTAGATAGCTTCCTAGAGGTGGTGCCACCACAGTCGCTAAAGCATTACCACTATTAAAAATAGCTAAGGCTTTAGGAACAGATGTTGTCGGTACAAGACGAATTGCGGTTGCTGCGGACATTGACCAAAAACCACCAACCACGACACCAATCAACGCCCGACCAAACATATAGACCCAGTAATTTGGAGCAAGTGCCACCACTGCACCTGAAATCGCCATTAAGGCGGTTAAACCAAGCAGTAATGTTTTACGATTCATATCGCCTGCCAGACGAGAAATCGACAGACTGGTCATAACGGCAAATGCACCTGAAATCGCAATACCATATCCTGCCAGTCCCTCAGTGACACTTAAATCACTGGCAATGGGTGTCAATAAACTCACAGGCATAAATTCAGAAGCAATCAGCGCAAATACACATAAAGTCATGGCAAATACACCACTCCAATATGCAGGCTGCTGTTCGATCTCGGCAGATTGATGTGCAGGTGTCATAGATTTTCTCTACAAAAATGAGATGGCTATGATAAAAGCATCACACCTCCTGAATAAGTACCTTTTCATGAATAAAGTTATGAGATGAATTCATTAATCAGGATTCTATAAAGCGATTTATGCCAATTAAAAATTATTTTTGCTTTGCATTCATGAATGAAGCTCATAGGACTATGCAGTTTTTAGGGGCTAATCCTTAACCACCACCACCTTTATACTGAACATCAAACCATCTCAACGAACAAGTGTGGATCAGTGGGATATTTAAAATCAACTGTCCACCTGATCGGGATAACAGCATGATGCAAAAAATTAAAAATGGTTTTTCAGGTATTGGTCGTTTAACTCTACTTTTCTTAACCTTTGGACTCAGTGCATGTACAGAGGCTAAAACCAATACCGAACAACATTCTTCGCAAAAGGTTTCCAGTATGAATATTCGTTTTGATATTGAAGGCTCAAATCAACCTGTTTTTGTTACCCTACAAAATTCACCTACGACACAGGATTTTCTTAAACAGCTTCCATTAACGTTAGAACTAACGGATTATGCGTCATCTGAAAAAATTGCATATCTACCTGAAAAACTCACTTCACAAGATGCACCAACAGGTCATCCAGCTAAAGCAGGTGATATTACCTATTATGCTCCTTGGGGCAATCTTGCCATTTTTTATAAAGACTTTAATGGTGTTGCCAATAGCCTGATTTATCTTGGCAAATTTGAAGATTTACCACCACAGTTTCGTCAAAAAAATGCCGTCAAAGTCACTATTTCAAATGCCTCATAATCACAGGAGTGAACCAAATGACACATCACGCACTTGCAACACCACCCAATTTTCTTAAAAAAACGTTAGCTATTCTTACACTTAGTCTTGGAGCATTGACAATGAGCCAAACCACATTGGCAGAACAGAACTTAAAACTTACAACAAAATGGGACAAGACTTTTGCTCAAAGTGATAAAGTTGAACATAAAAAAGTGACCTTTAAAAACCGCTACGGCATTACCTTGGCTGCTGACTTATATATCCCTAAAAATGCCAAAGGTAAACTGGCTGCAATCGTGATCAGTGGGCCGTTTGGTGCAGTGAAAGAACAATCATCAGGACTCTATGCTCAAACGATGGCAGAACGTGGTTTTATCACTTTAGCATTTGATCCATCTTATACAGGTGAAAGTGGCGGTGAACCTCGTAATGTTGCTTCACCAGACATTAATACCGAAGATTTTAGTGCAGCAGTCGATTTTGTTGGTCTTTTGCCAAATGTGGATCAGAACAAAATCGGAATTATTGGAATTTGTGGTTGGGGCGGTATGGCATTAAATGCAACTGCAATCGACAAACGAGTAAAAGCAGTTGTGACCACAACCATGTACGATATGACCCGTGTGATGTCTAAAGGTTACAATGATAGTGTTACACCTGAACAGCGTACTGCAACACTGGAACAACTCAGCCAGCAACGCTGGAAAGATGCTAAAAATGGAACTCCAGCTTATCAACCACCTTACAATAAGTTAAATGGTGGTGAAGCACAGTTTCAGGTGGACTACCATGATTACTACATGACACCACGAGGCTATCACCCTCGTGCAGTAAACTCTGGTAATGCGTGGACAGTGACGACACCAATCTCTTTCATGAATATGCCGATTTTGACCTATATCAAGGAAATTTCACCTAGACCGATTCTATTCATTCATGGTGAAAAAGCCCATTCACGTTATTTTAGTGAAACTGCTTATGAAGCCGCAGCCGAACCAAAAGAGTTGATGATTATTCCTAATGCCAATCACACTGACCTATATGACAAAGTAGATGTGATTCCATTTGATAAAATGACTGCATTTTTTCAGGAAAATTTAAAGTAGTTGAATAGTTTAACCAAGTTGAGCAGACTCACTCAACTTGGTTTTTTTTAACTATATGTTTAACTCATGAACTAGCTATGATGAAAAAAAGATATAAAGTTGCCTTGCTTTTCCTTGTACTTGGCATTGGGGTACTCGTTACTGCCTGTGCCACACTAAATAGTCCTCAATTTGGTAAACTGCCTGAACAGGCACGCCTTGAACGTATCCAGCAATCCCCCAATTATATCAATGATGAGTTTGCTTATCCCGAACCAACACCAATGCTACGTGAAGGAGAAAGTACGCTTAAAATTTTTTGGGACAACTTTTGGGCTGAAAAACAACAGAAGAAACCTAATCAGGCAATTCCAAGCGTAAAAACAGATTTACATGCGTTGAATAAAGATCAGGATGTAGTGATCTGGCTTGGACATTCAGCCTACTATATCCAGTTGGCAGGTAAACGGATTCTCATCGACCCTGTACTCAGTGATCATGCAGCACCATTTTCATTTTTAATTAAAGCCTTTGATGGAACGACGATCTATCAAGCAAAGGATATTCCTGAAATTGATTATTTGTTGATTTCCCACGACCATTACGATCATCTTGACTATGCGACTGTCACTCAACTCAAGGACAAAATTAAGCATGTCATTGTACCGCTTGGTGTCGGTTCTCATTTTGAACACTGGGGTTATCCATTGGAAAAAATCAATGAAAATGACTGGTTTGATACCTTAACACTTGATCCAAATCTGAAAATCCACACATTACCAGCCCGACATTATTCAGGTCGATTATTTACCCGAAATAAAGCCTTATGGGCAAGCTACGCTTTGGAAACACCAAAGCAAAAAATATATTTTGGTGGTGACAGTGGCTATGGTTCTCACTTTAAAACCATTGGTGAGAAGTTTGGTGGTTTTGATGTGGTAATGTTAGATAGTGGTCAATATGACCCTCGTTGGTCATTGATTCACATGACCCCTGAAGAAGCCGTACAAGCAGCCACAGATTTAAAAGCAAAAGCCCTGTTACCTATGCACATTGGTCGTTTTACACTCTCACCTCATGCGTGGAATGACCCCTTTAAACGTGTCAGTGCTGCCAGTAAAACTGCACCATTTCAACTATTAACCCCAATTATTGGGCAACCTGTTCTATTAGATCAACCGTTTCAACAATACTCCTCTTGGTGGGAGGAAATTAAATAAAAATTTAATTCCTTATCCACGAACTGTTTTTGGAAATTTTAATATTTCCAATCCCTCTTTCCAGTTGAGAAGCATCGTTTAATGATCAGTGCAAAAATTGAAGTAATCTCTCAACTGGAAACCTTATAAATCAAGAGTCGCAATAATGTTAATTTTTTTATAAATTTTAAACAAAAAAATAAATTAAGGCTAAGGTACTAGATAGCTCTGCTATCTAGTACCTTTAAAGACTAAGCCTAATTCACTGTTTGTACTGACTGCTGCAACCCTTTCTGAATCTCCTGAACATGGCTCAGGTCATTAGGTTGCTGATGCTGCTCTGGATTCGCTTCATCTATATAAACTCTTCAACAATATCCAAGCCCTCCTCACCTCCTACCTCGAAATTGGCATTGCCATAGCCTTGTCGTGCTACATGATCCAAAGCTTCCTGATAAAATCCTGCTGCTTTGCTTGTTTCATCAATCTGTTTGGCTAAAATAATTACTTCCTGTAGATTGATTCCATCACGTAGTGTCAGGTCCACATAGTAGATTGGCGTACGATAACTTTGCGTTGTGCTTTTACCTCTTAAAGTGAGTTGTAATGGCAAACATGAAAGTAGGTCACCCGAAGCTGCATGGTAATAGCGTAGTCGTGCTGCCAAAGTTCGGATACTGTTAAAGCCTGTGGTTCTAAAAATGAATGTACCCAACTCGATATGGTGCTTGACGCATTAGAGCAAGCATTGCATGATCGAGGCATGCCAAAGAATGTGATTCATCATTCCGACAGAGGTGTGCAATATCTTTCCATTCGCTATACCAATCGTTTAGAAGCTGCAAATTTACGAGCATCAGTCGGTACGACTGGTGATTCATACGATAATGCTTTGGCTGAAACAGTGAATGGATTATACAAAACAGAGGTGATTGAATATCTAAAAGCAGATTGGTAAGGTTTAGCAGATGTACAACTTGCGACACTAAACTGGGTAGATTGGTTCAATAAAAAGCGTGTACACAGTGCACTGGGTTATGTATCGCCTTTTGAGTTTGAAGCAATGTACTATGATAAGATTAACCCGTTAGGTCAGGTGGCCTAACTTAAATAAAAAAGTCTCCGACAAACCCGGTACGGTTCAATTGTAGGTCTTGCAGGCAATCTGTGATCAACGCATAACCCCGTCCCTAGCTGCTCAGCTATTACATTTTTCAGAACGTCAGAACAAGTTTGACTAAATTGTTCTTTATCGATTTTTAGCACGTAACGAGTATTACGACCTCCACCTTCAAGTTTATGTAATACATCCCACTCTAGAAGTTCAGTTAAGTGGCGTGTTGATGTAGCTTTACTCACTCCAGCAACGCTTTTATATTGAGAACGGCTTTGTTGCATAAACCTCTGCTAAAAGCTTATTCAGCAATATAATTGCTAGATGAATAAGCCCGCACCTAAAATTTATCGTACAACCAATTGGTCCTCCTACAATCAAGCTTTAATCAATCGAGGAAATATCTCGATCTGGTTTGACCCTGCGACCCAATGGTATGCACAATCAACAGGCAAACCAGGACGAAATCAAACCTATTTCGATTCAGCAATTCAATGCTGCCTCATGATGAAATCTCTATTTCGGCTCTCTTTGCGCATGGTGACAGGCTTTGTTCAAAGCCTTATTAAGCTCTGTGGCTTGAATTGGACCGCACCCGATTATTCCACGCTCTGTAGACGACAAAAGCATACCGATATTTCAATTCATTATCAAAAAAGCAGTGATGGACTTCATCTACTCATCGACTCTACGGGGTTAAAATTTTTAGGTGAAGGCGAATGGAAGCGTAAGAAACATCAGCCAGAATATCGTCGCCAATGGCGTAAATTACATATTGGGATTGATGCTGAAACCCTGCAAATACGTGCGGTTCAGCTGACGACAAATAATGTCAGCGATTCACAAGTGCTGGGGGATTTACTTGATCAGATCCCTGAAGATGAGCAAATTGATTCGGTCTATACGGATGGGGCTTATGACACGAAACACTGCCGGCAGGTAATTTCCGATCGGCATGCTCATGCGGTGATTCCACCCAGAAAAAATGCTAAACCCTGGAAAGATACTAAGCCTCACTCACTAGAGCGCAAAGAATTACTTCAAACGGTTAAACATTTAGGCAGGACACTATGGAAAAAATAGTCGAGCTATCATCGTCGCATTTTGGTGGAAACCAAGATGCATTGCATCAAATTATTGGGGGATAGACTGACTGCAAGACATTTTCAAAGTCGGGTCAATGAAATACATGCACGTGTAGCAGTATTAAATAAATTCACGGAATTAGGTAGACCGCATACCCGAGTTATCACTTAAATTTGAACGGCTTGGGGGAAATTCGGCTTTTGAATGTTTATGCAACAAAGCCCAATTTAAGTATTAAAAAAGTGTAGTAAGTTGCTACACTTTTCAGACTAATCACAAACCCCACTTTAGCTATCGTTAAAGTGGGGGCATTTTCTAAACTTACATCACTAATTCATTGTTATTTACTTTTAAGCATATTGATGGCTAAAAAATACAATAAAAATTAACTTCGATAAGTGCAAGGCGATTTTCTTCAAGTTTTGTACTGTAACTGACAGTAAACATTGCTGCGTTACTTGCATAACAGTGACCGTATAATTATTTTGCAACGGCAAAATTCGTTCAACAGTCTCCTTATCGGGACAATATAGATGCGCGACACGTTCATGAATGTTATTGAGATCAATCGATTTGTCTAGTTTACGTATAAGATGATTTTTAGGAATAAACTCTTCTAGCGTAACCATATCAATTTCAGTTTGGGTGGTATAATTTTTCGCATGTGATAATTATAAAAAATTCTCACGTAAGTGTGAGAGTTTTATGAGCAAACTGAAAAGTGTAGCAAGTTGCTACACTTTTTCACTTTTCTGAATAAGCTGTTTTAAAAAATCTTCTAGTTGTAAAAGACTAGCTTCATCAATTTCTGAAATTTTAAGAGAGATCTTGAGCTGTTTTTGATTCAGTTTGATATTTCCAGCAACCTTACCATCATATTCGATTTTTCTTACCACTGATGTCGTGGTTACTTTTTCTGGATCCTGACTCAATATTTTTTCAGCATAAGAAGTAACTTTGCTTTGCTCCAGTTTTTTTTCTTTTAATTTCTCCCAAGCACGGAGTAAAGCTGTTTCCGCCTCCGAAAGTTGCTCTATATGATCCGACAAAAATTTCTTGAACGCTGTTGCAGCAGTACGGCCGACTAGACCTGGCTCCAAATCCAGGTCATTCAACATTGCTTTAGGCAGCTTTTCATACGATAGATATTTGTACATATCTTCGCGATTTAAACCCAATGAATTAGCTAAACGTTGCTTGTTCTTCTTCAATTTTTCATCAAGTGAGTTCAAACCAATAAAAATTTCATAATCTGTCAGATCTTGACGCTTTAAATTTTCAGCTAGTGTTAACAAAGATGCTTCTTCATTATTAGCATCAATGATAATGGCTTCAATCACTGACTTGCCGAGTAATTGATGCGCCCGTAAGCGTCGCTCGCCTGCGATCAGTTCATATTTCTGATTATCAAGTTTGCGCACTGTAATGGGCTGCAAAAGGCCGATTTCATTAATAGAATCCGCCAGTTCTTTTAATTCAGATTCTTCAAATACTTTACGCGGTTGGTTGGGACTGCGACTGATATCCTCAATAGGAACATTACGTCTAAATTCCTTTAGCTCTTTAATATTGTCTTTCTGTGCTTGCTGATGTTTTTCTGTATTTTGTTTCAATTTTTGAGCTAAAAGCTCTTTAGTGCTTGCCATAATACTCTCAGGTTTAAACTTTCGCTACAATTTCATAAGCAAGGCTTTCAAAAGCCTTACGTACTTTTGAATTTTTTTCTACTTTCAAAAGTGGCTGTTGCAGAATTGCTGCTTGATTAACTTTAGTACTTTGAGGAATGGTAGTTTCTAAAATTTTGCCTACCTGTTTTAAAGCTTCATCCCGAATCAGTTTACAAACATTTTGACGTTCATCATGTTTAATCAGTAAAGCACCTAAAAGCTCTAAATCTGGATTAATACGTTTTATCTTTTCAAGATGGTTCAAAAGATCTGTTACCCCATACAGTCCATATTGTGAACCAGATTCGATTGGGATAATGACATGTGTTGAGGATGCTAAGGCATTACTGGTTAATAATTTAAGACTAGGTGGACAATCAATTAATATGAAGTCGTAAAGATCTTTTAACAGTTCTAGCTTGATGCTTAATTCTTCTGAAGGACGAGGAGCTTCTTCTTTGAGCTTGTCTTCTGTTTTTCCTAAATTTAATGAGCCATAAATTAATGATACTTTTTCAAAATTTGTTTCTTCTTGTAATGCATCAGCTAATAATGAAATATCACCAACAAGTAATTCTGCTGAAGTAACAACAATTTCGCTTGGATGTTGGATCCCAATGTGTAAACTTGCGTTTGCTTGAGGATCTAAATCAATGACTAAAACTTTATTGCCAAGATTGGCAAGTTCAGAGGCTAGATGTACAACGGTCGTTGTTTTGCCACATCCACCTTTGTGGTTAGCAACCGTAATAATTTTTGCAGACATACGTGTCAGATGCTTCCGAATTTGAATGTATAATAATATAAATAACTTTCACTCATCATACTATAGTTTTTAAATTTATAAATCTTATTTGTTTAGGTCTAAAACAACCTAAAAAACTAATTTTTAAACAAGCTAGCTTAATTAATAATTAGTATAATTATTTATTTAGCTAATTAATAATTAAGAACATTTTTTAGTTATACAAAACAGACACTTACAAGTTTAAAAGTGGAAGATTTGTCACCGTAAAGTGGAAGGTTTGTCACTCAAAGGTGGAAGGTTTGTCACTCAAAGGTGGAAGGTCTGTCACTCAAAGGTGGAAGGTCTGTCACTCAAAGGTGGAAGGTCTGTCACAAGAGTGGAAGGTTTGTCACTACTATTTTTAAAAAGGTTATATTTTTACAAAAAGTACTGCAAAAATAAATACTTAATTTGTTGATAAAGTTGGCTAAACAATCTTTAAGGGTGGAAGGTTTGTCACTATGTGTTGCCACCCTGTGGATAATTTTTTTATTGGATATTTCCTGATGATTATCTATTCATTTATACCTTTCAAATCTAATGAAAGGTGGAAGCCTTGTCACATCTAGGTTTCTATCTGACATAGCATACCTAAATTTGGAAGAAATAAGTGAAAATAGGTATTTTGAACTGTTAGTTTAGGGCTAAAGGTGGAAGGTCTGTCACTATATGGTGGAAATAATATATTTTATTCCACTTTAATGACAATAAATCGTCAAAAATGCATATTTCTGATGACAAGCCTTCCACTCTTAGATTCTTGTGGTGAAAGTCTTGAAAGTTTTTCCACTTTTGTATATAAAAATAGAATTAAATATATAAATATCACGGTTATGACAGAATCAGAATCATTGCAAGAAGAATTGAATCATATTCCTTACTGTATAGGCAATATTCGTCATAATGGCGTTGTTAGCACCAGTAACCGCTTAATTCGCCCAATTGAGTTATCAGCCAATGAATATAAGGCGCTCCTATATGCAATGGCTGTTGCAAATTATAGTGAGAAAAATAGGGTAAATGGTGAAATCACCGAACAAACCTATATTTATCTGTATAAGGATGATTTGGCAGATTTACTAGGATTGAATAAACGCAATTCGATTAATGTTGCAATAGACCGGATTTATAAAGAACTTTCATCTCGGGTGGCTCATTTTATTATTGAGGAACCTACTGATGATGGTAAGAGAAAGACTAAAAAAGTACATTCTGTCGTTCCTATTATCCGTGAGTTAAGATGGGAAGATGATTCTAAAAATGCCATTCAGATTCGTTTTACCAGTGAGGTGTTACCGTATTTCACGCAGTTGGCTGGGGGGAATTTCACCACCTATCAATTGAAACATCTGTTTGCCTTGGATTCTGTTGCTAGTATGAGTCTTTATACGTATTTCATTAAAAATGAATTCAAGTACGCAAGCCAAAAGAGTTATGAAGTCCCAATGCTTTTAGAAAACTTGAAAGCTCTGATTGATATTAATGTAACTAAATATGATCGCTGGGTAGATTTTAGACGCTATGTATTAGATAAAATAGTTGCAGAAATTAACGAAAATACAGATATACAACTAGAGTATGAAACCATAAAAAAAGGGCGCCCAATTGTGGGTGTGAATTTTAAACTGCATCAGCGTATTACTGATAAAACACTAAATGAAACTGCTGTAATTGAAAAAATTTATCTTGATGTTCCATTTGAAGATAATGCATTAGTAAAAGAATTGGGGGCAAAATTCGATACGAATGTACGTTCCTGGTACATTTTTAATAATGATGAAAAGTACTCGCAGTTCAAGAAGTGGTTTAAAAAAATTGGTTGTCTCACTGACTCACAAGCAAATATTGTTATTAATGACACTTTATTCCAAATGGATTTTGCTGAAGTTGGTATGAGCTTGAATGACTTTAAACGTAATGTGAAGCATAAACTAAAAAATAATCCGGAATTTGTACAAAGTATTCGTGACAGGCTGAATGATATTTTTGGTAAAGAGCTTGTCTAAGGAAATGTGTAGCAACTTGCTACACATTTTTTAATGTATCACTGAAGAATTCAAGTACTAAGAAAATTGGATACAAAATATCTGTGGTGTATAGCTGAATAAAAAATAGTTAAACGAATAGATTATTTTTTAGATTTTACATTTTGGTTGTTCCTCATATATTTTAGGAGAAAAAAGTTTTTCAGTGCTCAAAAAATGGTGTGGTTAAGGGGTAAAGATCAACCAAGTTTTAAGTATTTAGGTGAATTTAAAAAAATACTAAATACTTTTATAGCCTTTATATAAAGCGGCGGATCATGAATAATATTAAAATAGCCTAAGCTTATTAGCTTTGTTGTAAAAATTTACTTTGAGATGCTTCTTAAGCTAGATATTTGATGCTGTTGCGTATAGCCACAAATGATAAGCTAAAGACCGTTTTAGCTAAAGATGATGACGATCAACTTGGCGATACCATTGATTTGTAAGTGTCCTCTAAACTCTATGCCAATCTTTTAATTTGGATCACTTTGTATGTCGGTAGCTTTTGCAGTACACCATTTAAATAGGCATACAGATCTACACCATGCAACCTACTTCAATGATCTGACCTGATTTGAAAAGTGCTTTATAACCACTGTAATCATCACAGACCAGATGTCCCTGCCAGCCATTCAGGAATTCTTCTGCATGCAGACCTGAACGGTTTCTTGAAAGTCATAGATCACCCCTTGCTGCAGCACCACCTGTTTTAAGGCATTGACCAGAGGTTCAAGTGTCTACACCACAGCGACCAATCCAATCTGACAGAGTGGATCTAGATAGATCTACACCTGCGCGCAGAAAGATCTGTCGCTGACGATACAGCGGTAAGTGATCAGCATATTTGGATACCAGCACATGGCTAAGTAACTCAGGTGTCGCAATACATTTATCGATCTCATAGGCAGGCATCGTTTGCTGATTCAGGGTGTCACATTGATCACAAACCCATTTACCCGCACATGCTGTTCTTTATAGAAATGCGCTGGTCTGAAATTCAATTTTTCACTGATATGTTCGCCGATACGACGCAGTGTGCACCCACAGCTGTATTGCGTTGATGCAGATTCATGCTCAATACGTACGGTTGCTAAATGATCTGGGAGTAGTCGACGTTTAGGTTTATTTATCCAATGAGCCGTAAAACACCCTAATTTATGGGGGTGATATAAGGCTCGATTTTTAATTCTAATGAGGTGATTGTTGTTGCTCGATGTATTGTTTAATAATTTCTAATGGCGCACCACCGCAACTTGAAGCAAAGTAACTTGGCGACCATAAAGAACCACCCCAAAGTTTGTTTTTAATTTCAGGAAAGTCTTTTCTAAGGTGGCGACTAGATACACCTTTTAAGCTATTCACTAAATTTGAAATAGCAACTTTTGGTGGGTAATTAATTAATAAATGAACATGATCATCCTCCCAATTAAATTCAATCAATACAGCATCAAAATCCAAAGCCCGATATTGTCAATAGTCACCAACATAATTTAAATTAAATTTTATAAATTGCTGTGTATATAAGTACAATAAAATAAACAACTTATGTTTTCAAATATTTTTAATTGGAATTAATGTTTATTAAGATCGTTTAATTTTGGTCACATAAGTTTTTAAAAATTTACCAAATAATCACCAACATAATTTTGTGATGATTAATTAGGTAAACCGAATGGTAAAAAATCGGGTTGATAGAATTATATATGGCCAGCCTAGGCTTTTATCAGCATTAATTAACTGTATAACCCCCAAAAAAAATTAAAACAGACACTTACCATTAAAACTTAGGTGTAGCACGAGAGTTAAGCAGTATCCGTTACGATGATTTATTGAAGGCTAAATGCTTGTCGAACCGCATCTAAGCCTTCAATTCGGGTTCCATGAACATCCTCACCAGCTACAGTTTCAAAACGACATTCTGGATGCATGCATGCCATGAGTTGTTCGACATCATGTTGATTCCATGCTGCAGAAAAATCTGTAAGTAGTTGGATTAATTGTGTTTTTTGCATTTCTTCGCTCCAAAATAAGGGTTCTATATGCTGATGAAATGAATGTACGGAAATAGGAGGATATGGCGTAGTACCAGATTTGAAGTTTTGATGGAGCCAGTATTATTTGTTGTTAACTAGCTGATTTAATAAGATTATTTATTTTATATAAGGCTGGAATGACTTTTGCTTTACATTAAATGAGTCCAGTTTTGGCATAAATATGGACTAAAAGCATGATCTACGCACCAGTTTGAATAGCAAGGCATCAAAATGGATCTCAAAAATGCACAGATATAAGGATTGATTAGTGAGTACAGCGATTTCATCTACTGTTTGGCAAGCATTGTTTTCTAAAACTGCGCAAAGTGGTTTGAATTTACAGGGTAGAATTTGTCGTATGATGTTTTCTGCTTTAGTGCAGGGGTATTTAAAGCCAGGTATGGCTGTCCCTTCTAGCCGAGATTTAGCTGATCAACTAGGTGTTGGTAGAAATACGGTCACAATTGCATATCAACAATTGGTCGCTGAGCGAATTTTGGAATCCAAGCAGCGGAGTGGACATTTTGTCTGTTTAAATTTCCAGATTGATAGTAGCGAGAGTAAAACTATTCGTACTACGTCAAAAGCGACGACTTGGGGGACTCGCTTTTGTATAAGACCTTCAGCACAAAGGCATTTGACGAAACCAAGTGATTGGATGAATTATTCCTATCCCTTTATTTACGGTCAGCCAGATGCGGAAAGCTTTCCTGCTACAGCTTGGCGGGAGTGTGCATTACGTGCCTTATCTGCAAAAGACGCCTCGATATGGTCACGAGATATGACTCAACAGGGGGACGATGCCTATCTCATCAATGCAATCTGTCAGCATATTCTGCCTACAAGAGGCATCATGGCTCAAGAGAATGAAATTTTACTGACCGTGGGAAGCCAGCATGGCTTATATATGTTGGCAACGTTATTAATGCGGCAGAATCATGTGGTCGGTGTTGAGGAACCTGGTTATCCAGATGCGCGTAATATATTTATGTTACAGACTCAGAATATTGTTCCTTTAGCCGTAGATCATGAGGGGGTAACTTTAACTCGAGCAAATGAGTGTGATTACTTATTTGTTACTCCAGGGCGGCAATGCCCTACAGGTGTAACGTTGTCACCACAGCGCCGACAAAATTTATTGCAGTTAGCAGAACAAAACGACAGCATTATTATTGAAGATGAATATGACGCCCAAGTGTTGGTGCAGAATACGACGATTCCAGCGTTAAAAAGTTTAGACCGACATGGACGAGTCATTTATCTTGGAAGTCTATCTAAGCCATTGGCACCTGGGTTACGACTAGGATATATCGTTGCTGCACCTGAATTAATACAAGAATTGCGACATTTACGCCGCCTGATGTTGCGACATCCAAATGTGTTTAATCAACGTGTCTTTGCTTTGTTTATTGATCAAGGCTATTACCATAGTATGTTACGCCGTCAGTACCAATTACACCGACAACGCGGTGAAATACTCAATAAAGCTTTAAAACAATATCTTCCGACTTGGAAACCTTATGCTATGAATGGTGGTTCCGCATGTTGGGTTGATACTGCAGCAGAAATTGATACTACTGTTCTTACTCACTATGCTGCAAATTTGGGTGTATTGATTGAATCTGGGCATTCTTTCTTTTTAGATTTCGATAAGCAGAAGCATTTTCTACGTTTAGGTCTGGGTTCAATCAGCGCTGATCTAATTAATAAAGGTGTTTTTAACTTGGCGAGGGCGGTTGAAGAGTATTATTTATACAACTAAATAGAACTTTACAAAAAGGCTAAGAAGCTGACTCGTTCTGATGAAATAATTCCTCTCCTTGATTTCCATTATAAAGATGATAGGCAGCAAGATGCACTGAAAGAAAAGAACATGGTTAAGGCGCTTAAAATATTATTATTACTTGGAAAACTGCGTAAGAATTTTCTACATTTTCAATGCCGAATGAAAGGTGATGAGCAACAAATTGTTAATTTTATTACTGGTATAGAGCCAATGTTAGGAGATCATCTGTATTTAGAAAAACAAAACTACCCAGTGAATTTGGATGCTTCTGAGCGAACCGTTAAATTTAGTTTTCAAAGAGTTGTCGGCTCTAACAAAAAAAATGTTACTCTGCTGGTTATATTTAATTTAATGTTAAAAATGATGCAAGAAGATGAACTTTGGATTAAATAGCCTAAGCAACTTAAAGAGGGAAATTTAAAAAGCTTTAGCATCACAGTTTGGTCATTGGATCTTAGACAATAGTGTAAATAGGTAAATCGCTGAGCTAAAGTGTTGTAGTCCAAACTCGATATGACAGTTACCCATTTTTGAGCTGTTGATTAATTTATCAAAAAAAAATCAAGCCACCCACGGGTGGTTTTTTATTGCGACATTTCACCAGTAACTAACTTTCTTAATGTGAATCATGCTAAGGCAGCGAATGAAGGGAAGCCGTTAGTTGTATTGATCGCACCACAAGAGAAAGATCGTTCGAAGGCTCAAAACCGTTTGTACTGGATGTGGCTTAATCAATGGGCTAAACGTCAAGGTAAAGATAAAGATTACGAGCATCTGTTCTTTAAGAAAAACTTCTTAGCAAAAATCTATGATTGCGATGACGTTGGCCAATACAAGAAAACATTCAAGGCTGTAAGAGGGTTGAAAGATTCTAAGCATCCTCTCTACCAAGATGTAACAAGTGGCCTATGTGAGCTAATGAGCACTACAGACGCAAGTACAGTTCAATTAACCGAATACTTAAACGACATTCATGCTTTCTGTAATAAAAACGGGTGTTATTTGGAAACGCCTGATGATCTTAAGTAGGTGCTTGAATAGTTGCTAATTTCATATTATTAATGTCTCTCACTTTATAAAATGAGAAACTAACAAATGGTAATGAATAATATTGAATATGATACGGTGGTTGAAAGTGCGAAAATCAAAGCGAAAAGCGATATAACAGTAGCGGTTTTAAATAATGCAGCAAGTACTGGTTTAGTTGCAATTAATGATGCAAGTAAAGAAAAGCTTATAGAGTTTATCAAAAAACTGCATGATCAGATTGATGAATAATATGAACCGCCCTTAAAGCGGTTTTTTATTACTAGTAGAATATTTTAGGTACCTTTTCTAATAGGCACATACTATTAAAGTGTTTTTTATTTATTTTTTAGATTGAAAAGATTGCTATTTGAGTAATTTAAATATAAAAATCTTTATTGATTGAGCGTAGTTGTTATACAGGATATTTATAAGGATTTTAAAATGACAATTATCACATTGCTTGATGTTGAGACGAAGAAGAAGGTGATAGTTCGGTCCGTAATAGACCCAATAGCAAGAAAAGATAAAAAGGGTAACATTCAAATTATTCAAATTCATAAATGGCTATATGATGAATCTGGAGATTTAGTTGATGAAGACTTATATGAGGCACTCAACAATGGAGAAGTTGGAATATACTTAACTTTGAAGTATATGATCATTGATATTGAAAATTAATTATTTTATTTTTAGTCAGTTTGAGTTCTTACTCTCTAGAGCCTAATGGTTACTGCATATAAGACCTTATTAAGTATTACCTATTGATGGGCACATATTCTTTATAAGTCTTGATAATTAAAAAAATTATGTAGGCTAAAAATAAAACCATTTAAAAAAAGAAATCTTTATCTATTTAAATATGAATATTTGATATTTTTAATTCAATCCCTATTGCTAGTGCTTAAATATTATGCCAATATGAAGTTGGAAATATTTCCGAATAGATATTTCCTATTTCAGGTTTAAGCGTTTTTTTCGCTAAGTCCATTTCTGAATAAAAATAGGAAGTGGGCTTTTTTATTTTTAAATATTTCTGTATTATCAGTGTGTTGCTGTAGGTAACACTAAACCTTGTTGATCAGCGCAAATATCAAAAAGGGGAAGCTTGCCTAATAGCCAAGCTTTTTAAATTGATCAACTAAACACAATAATCCATTTCAAAGCTCATTAGAAAAATCAAACTTTCCTAGCTTTTATTCGTACTAATTTATTGAATCTAATCGTCTTTATAATTTTAAAAAATTCTTTAAACTAAAAATGGAAAATTTCTTGTTGCAACATTGTTATAATTGGACTACCTTAAGAAAAAATACTTTATAAAAATGAGGAGCTGCTGAAATGCCACAGTATCTCATGTTTGCGGAAAATGTTTATAACAAAATTAAAGATGAGGAATTATTTTCACATGACTGTATTGAAAATATGAACTTACTTATGACATGTATACGCAGAGAAATTAAGGGAACAGAATTTAAATTAAAATATAATTTTATTGATTTTGTTGAATTGTTTAGTAGACCATTAGATGAATGTAAAGTAAAAATAGATGTGAGTTTGATTCCTCCTCATAATTCAGAAGGTGAGTATATTTTATGGTTAGCTGGATTTATCGAAAAAATTACAGAAGGTGGACCTAAACCACCTCCGCCTATAAAGAAATTTATTCCAGAGTATATGAGCTT
>NZ_JAKTHZ010000035.1:0-5741 GCF_027854645.1 Acinetobacter sp. AOR41_HL
TGAGGGTGAATGGAAGCGTAAAAAACATCAGCCTGAATATCGTCGCCAATGGCGTAAATTACATATTGGTATAGATGCTAAAACCTTACAAATACGCGCTGTTCAGCTCACAACCAGCAATGTGAGTGATTCACAGGTACTTGGTGATTTACTCGATCAGATTCCACAAGATGAGAGAGTTGACTCCGTCTATACCGATGGAGCTTATGATACCAAACAGTGCCGACAGGTCATTGCGGATCGGCAAGCACATGCAGTGATTCCACCAAGAAAAAATGCGAAGCCATGGAAAGATAAAAAGATGGGCTCGCTAGAACGCAATGAGTTGCTTCGAACAGTTAAACGTTTAGGAAGAACTATTTGGAAGAAATGGTCAGGCTATCATCGGCGAAGTTTGGTTGAAACCAAGATGCATTGCATCAAATTATTAGGGGATAAACTCAGTGCGAGAAATTTTCAAAGCCAAGTCAATCAGATTCATGCACGTATGGCAGTATTAAATAAATTTACGGACTTAGGCAGACCACATACCCGAGTTGTCACTTAAATTTGAGTAGATATGAGAAGTCTTAACTTTTAAATTTTTGTGCAACAAAGCCATACCTCGTATGAGATAGTGAAAATAGGCGAATCTATTGGGGCTGAATGCGAACATCGCGAGACTGACCGACAGAGCAGTCAGTCCCTTCATCACCTCAAAACAGCTTTTGGATGCGCGTCTTCAACTCGTCGAACCATCCCTTGCCGCTTTTGCCACCAGCCGACTTTTGCTCAATGAACTTCACCTGATCGAAGATGGGTTTGAAGTCCGCCTTCTTGCCATAACCCAGGATCTGCGCCATCTCAATCTCCGTGCGCACGGACGACAGCAAGGTGCTGAGCTCCTCGTTCTGCTTGGCATCGCGCTTGTCGGTCTCGGCCAGCTTTTCAGCTTTTGCGATCGCGGCTTCGGCCCGTAGCACGGGCAGAGGAAAGGCGACCGAGGTCACCACCAGGGTGTTCAGTGCTCGGGCGAGTTCCGCTTTGGCGTTGTCGATCTTGCCGCTGTCGATGAGCCCGGCTCAGCGCATCGACGAACTGCGCCCCGATGCCTTGGCCGTCGAAGATGTACGAAGCCAGCGCGACGCTGTTCCGCGCCTATTCGATGGCAGCGAGCATGGCCGGGTAGGCCTGCTCGCCATCGACGAGCGGCTCGATGCGGTTGCCGCGGGTCAGCGACTGGCCGGTGGCGCGTCCCACCAGGTGGGCCAGACCGGCAAGTGGCGGCGATACAGCCTCGGGCATCGTGGGCGAGAGATCCTGCCGAATAGCAGGATCTGCCCCCGGGAAGAGCCGCCGCGCCCGCCGCTGGTAACGGTTGATGCCGAACAGCACATACAGCAGCGAACCGGCCAGCGGCAACAAGGCGATCAGAGTACCCACAGCGTGGCCGATCGAGGGTCACGCTTGTAGATGACCGCGTGCCCCGCTGTGGGGACAGCGACCGCCAGCGACACGAGGGTGGCTGCCCATGTCAGCCCATTGGGGTCGGACACGACAGCCTCCCATCGCTCAAGATTCGCCGTCCGCTGACTTCTTCTTGCGCGCAGGCTTGCTCGCGTCGCTCGGCGGCGTCTCGGCCACGTTCGCGGCATCGGGCTTTTCAGGCTCAGCCGGCTTCGCGGGTGGCTCCTGGCGCTCGAAGACCACCCGTTCGGCCTTGTCGTCCCAGCGGGCGCTGGCGTGATCGCCCTTGCCGATACCGCCACCCAGCATCTCGCGCGCCAGTGCCGTCTCCAGCTCGCTGCGGATCAGGCGCTTGAGTTCACGCGCGCCGAACTCGGGCTTGTAGCCTTCCTGCGCGAAGTGGTCGATCAAGGTCTGATCGAAGGTCAGCGTCACGCCCTGGCTGGCGGCGTTGCGGGCCACACGATCGAGCTGCAGGCCGACGATATGGCGGATCTCCTCCTTGCCCAGCGCATGGAAGACGATGATCTCGTCGATGCGGTTGATGAACTCGGGGCGGAAGTGTCCGCGCAGCACGTCCATCACCTCGGACTTGGTCTTCTCGTATTCCTCGCCGGCGGCGCTACGGGCCTTCAGCCGACGCTGGATGATGTCCGAGCCCAAGTTCGAGGTGGCGATGATGATGGTATTGGTGAAATCCACCACCCGGCCCTTGCCGTCGGTGAGCCGCCCGTCGTCGAACACCTGCAGCAGGATGTTGTAGACGTCGGGGTGAGCCTTCTCGATCTCGTCCAGCAGCAACACGCTGTAGGGCTTGCGACGCACCTTCTCGGTGAGCTGGCCGCCCTCGTCATAGCCCACATAACCCGGAGGCGCGCCCACCAGGCGTGCCACGGTATGGCGTTCCCCGTACTCGGACATGTCGATGCGCAGCAGCGCACCTTCATCGCCATAGATGGACTCGGCCAGCGCCTTGGCGAGCTCGGTCTTGCCCACGCCGGTCGGCCCGAGGAACAGAAAAGTCGCCACCGGCTTGCCGCCTTCGCGCAGCCCCGCGCGCGACAACCGCACGGCATCGGCTACCGCGCGCACCGCTTCGTCCTGGCCCACCAGGCGCTCGTGCAGCCGCTGTTCTAGATGCAACAGCTTCTCGCGTTCTTCCACCGTCAGCTCGTTGACCGGAATGCCGGTCAGGCGCGAGACGATCTGCGCGACATGCTCGGCCTTGACTTCGGCGCTGCCCGAGGCGCGCTCGCGCTCCCAATCTTCGATGAACTTCTTGAGTTCGGCCTCTTTTGCCTCGATGCGCTTGCCCAGCTCGGCGGCCTTGTCGTACTGCTTGCGCGAGGCCATGTAGTCCTGCTCACGCCGCAACTGGTGCAGTTCGGACTCCAGCTCTTGTACGGCCACTGGGCGAGCCGTGGCCGACAGCTTCACGCGTGCGGCCGCCTGGTCAAGCAGGTCGATGGCCTTGTCAGGCAAAAAGCGCGCGGTGATGTAGCGGTCCGACAACTCGGCGGCGGCGATGATCGCATCCTCGGTGATGCTGACCTTGTGGTGCGCCTCGAAGGTGTCGCGCAGGCCGCGCAGGATCATCATGGTCTGCGCTACCGTCGGCTCGGGCACCATCACCGGCTGGAAACGACGCTCCAGCGCGGCGTCCTTCTCGATGTACTTCTGATACTCGTTGAGCGTGGTGGCGCCGATCAGGTTCAGCTCGCCGCGCGCCATCATCGGCTTGAACACGTTGGCCACGTCCAGCCCGCCTTCGCCGCCACCCTGGCCGGCACCGACGATGGTGTGCACTTCATCGATGAAGAGAATCATCTCGCTCTGGTGCTCGGTCACTTCCTTGAGCACCCTCTGCACGCGCTCCTCGAACTCGCCGCGGTACTTGGCGCCGGCCACCATGGCGTTGATGTTGAGTTCCACCAGACGCTTGTCGCGCAGCGTCTCGGGCACTTCACCGGCGACCATGCGCTGCGCCAGCCCTTCGACGATGGCGGTCTTGCCGACGCCGGGCTCACCGATCAACACCGGGTTGTTTTTCTTGCGCCGGGCCAGCACCTCGATGGTGGTCTCGATCTCCTGCGCACGGCCGATGACCGGATCGAGCTTGCCCTCGCGCGCCATCTTGGTGAGGTCGCGCGAGTATTTATCCAGCTCGGGCGTGTTGGTCGGCGTCTCGGCGCGGCCATCCTCGGCGCCCTTGCCGACCACCTTGCTGACCTGTTGGCGCAGCGCCTGCGGCGTCAGGCCGTAGCGGCGCAGCAGGTTGGCGGCCAGCCCTTCGCCTTCCTCGGCCAGACCGACCAGGAAGTGCTCCGGACCGACATAGGAATGGCCGAGTTCATTGGAGGTCACGAAAGCGCGGCTGAGCGCATCCTTCACGCGCGGCGACACGCCGATCTCGCCCTCGAACGGCTTGTCCCCGCGCTTGGCCTCGGACTCGATCTGCCGCTTGAGGTCATCGACCTTGATCTTGAACTGACCCAGGATGGTCTTGACCACGTCGCTGTCGGCCAGCGCCAGCAGCAGATGTTCGGTATCCACCTCGGCGCGGCCAAATTCGGCAGCGTGTTTGGCGGCCTCCTGCAGCAGGGCTTCCGACTGTTCGCTGATGCGGCTGGCCAAACCACTGCCGCGACGGCGCGGCGCACCCGAACCTGCGGCGGCGGGCTCGCCGAACGAGGCATCGACCACGTCATCGGTATCGGCGGCCATCGGCGTCGCGTCGTCGCCGATGCGGAAGAAGTCACTGCCGAGGAAGTCCTCGAACAGGCCGCTGCGCGAGCCGAACAAGGCTTCCAGCGGCGAGACGGTGCGCTTTTGCTGGCGCACCAGTTGACGGTAATGGTCGTCACACAACAGCATGGTGCTGTGACGACCGTTGAGATTGGCTTCCACCCGCACGGTGGCGGGTTGGCTGCAGACCTGGCATTGTTTTCTGTCCATACTGATGCTCCTGTAAAGATTGATCTGACGAGGCACCGACGATCACGGTGCCTCATCTCTTTTTGTTTTTTGAGAAAAACGCGCTGCCCCGCGTCAGCCGTTGATCGGGATCGAGCGTGAAAATCACCTGTAGGTGCGCTTTCATTTCGCCCTCTCCAATCGCGTCGCTTTGCGGTTCCGGCCAAGGAAATCCTTGCAAGACTTTGTAAGACATTGCGCTTACCAGGAAAAAATATCAAGAGTCAATGTACAGCGACTTTGTTACACAAAGATTTGAAATGCAAAGCGCCCCTAATTGAGCCAAATTTAAGGCGTAACTTGGGTAAGTGGTCGACCTAATTCCGTAAATCTGTTGAGGACTGCTACACGTGCATGAATTTCATTCACCTGACTAGGAAAGCTTCTTGCCATTAATTTATCGCCTAATAATTTGATGCAATGCATCTTGGTTTCCACCAAACTGCGGCGATGATAGCCTGACCATTTTTTCCATAATGTCCTGCCTAAACGTTTAACTGTTCGAAGTAATTCATTTCGCTCTAGCGAGCTACTCTTTGTATCTTTCCATGGTTTCGCATTTTTTCTAGGTGGAATCACCGCATGTGCTTGCCGATCTGCAATGACCTGACGGCATTGCTTGGTGTCATAAGCTCCATCGGTATAAACAGAGTCAATCTGCTCATCTTGTGGAATCTGATTAAGTAAATCACCAAGCACCTGTGAATCACTGACATTATTGGTTGTGAGCTGAATAGCGCGTATTTGTAGGGTTTTGGCATCTATACCAATTGTAGTTTACGCCATTGGCGACGATATTCAGCTCCATGTTTCTTGCGTTTCCATTCGCCCTCACCTAGAAACTTCATGCCTGTAGAGTCTACGAGTAGATGCAGCCCATCGCTACTTTTTTGGTAGCTGATTGCAATATCAATATGCTGTTTTCGTCTACAAATTGTAGTGTAGTCTGGCGCTATCCAATTTAATCCGCAAAGTTTAATCAGACTTTGCACAAAGCCAGTGACCATACGTAAAGACAGACGGAATAAGGATTTAATCATTAAGCAGCATTGGATGGCTGCGTCGGAGTAGGTTTGATTTCGCCCTTGTTTGCCTTTTGATGGCGCATACCATTGCGTAGCAGGATCAAACCAAATGGCAATATTTCCGCGACTCATGAGTGCTCGGTTATATGCGGGCCAATTGGTTGTGCGGTAGATTTTCTGTGTAGGCTTCTTCATTTGAAAATTATATCGCTGAAAAAGCCTTTACAGATAGGTTTGTGCAACAAAGCCCTTTGGGCTTACAAACGATTGTTATTCCTAAGTAGAAATGTCCTACCT
>NZ_JAKTHZ010000036.1:0-119214 GCF_027854645.1 Acinetobacter sp. AOR41_HL
TGGTGGGGGCGAAGAGACTCGAACTCTTACACCTTGCGGCGCTGGAACCTAAATCCAGTGCGTCTACCAATTTCGCCACGCCCCCGATGGCTGTGTATATTAGCGATAAGATCTAACAGTGACAAGTGTTTTTTTTCTAAAAAAAACTGACCGTGTAAATTGTATACAGATACTAGATCAATGATTTTTATAAGTTTGAGAGAGCATTTAAACAATTGATTGCTTCAAATGCATTTGAAAATCGATTTTTCTGCTGTTTTTGCAATAACCCCACCAGTAACGGGTAAAAAATTTGAAATGAATCTGGTAATTGAATGTTTAAGTTTTGGCAATGCAATACAGCCCAGTCATGATAAGTGTTTGCTTGTAAACGTATTTGACTTAGCCATTCATATAAAACAACTCCAAAAGCATATAAATCGCTTTGTATATTCTTCCTAGTTCCATGGAACAGTTCAGGTGCCATATACCTTGGTGTAGCATCAATGTTTGAATCAGGAGTAGTTATAAGCCGTGTTTTTTCAAAATCAATTAAATATAGCCCCTGCTCAAACTTTCGAAAGTGTTCTTTTTTAATATCGCCATGAATCCACCCTAGCTCATGAAGTTCTGCTAAAGCCATAAGCGCTGTATAGATCATCTCATGAATATCTTTTAAATTTTGCTTTTGATCTAAGTCATCAAACCAGCAATCGGTGCTTGGCAAAATTAATACTTTCCCTTTAAGCAGTTGTAGTGGGGAAATAATGTCGGCATCAACTATTTTAAATGGCAAAATCCAATTTATATTTTTATGCTGAATATCTTCATAAAATTGCAATTCATGCAAAAAATCTTGCTCACCTTGAGCATGTACATGCGGCACTTGGTATTTTAGCCAGTAGTAATGAGCATCTATAGAACATGTCCATAGATGCCTTCCTAAAGCTGAACTTTTAGGTTTTGTTACGCATTTTAAGTGTTCTATATGAGAAGCAAAATCATGCTTCAGCATAATAAGACTCTGGCTGTTGTTTCTTTTCTTCAAAACGTAAAACTTCTAAACAATGCTGAATTGTTTTACCAATACGCGCATGAGTTTCTATAGAAGATATTTTCGGCCAAGTCGCACGCTCACCTTCTCGCTGTAATCGTTTAAATAAATGTGGACGAGGGTTTTGTAACGTATAGGCATAATGTTTTAAGCTATATTTGGCAATAATATTAACATCTCCATAATATCGCTGCCCTACTACACCATATCCGTGATCAAGCAATCTCCTTACTGGAGAAATGGCTCCTAATCTTTGACGGGTAAAATCCATTATTCCCATCGAAAGCACTTTACCTTGGCGTCTTAAAATACGTTCAGGCCAACTTAAAACATCCTTACGGAAACGGTGTGCATCATCTTGCATAAATGGCACAACATGCGGATTCACTTGACTAGCAATGGTGTAGTTTAAATTATAAAGCCTTGCCATTCTTTCTTGTGGAAAGTCACTACGCACACTGCCATCTACCCATTTAGTGTTTGCCATATACGGCGTATGTTCACCATCATAACGCTTACTGGTTAAACGCACAGGCGGAAATAAAACTGGTACAGCACAAGAAGCCAACACAGCACTCCAAACCAAAACATTGGGTGTCATAATTGCATTCATAATCCGAGGATTTTCTGTTGCATCATACGGCGCAACAGCGACATTAATATTCAAACCTGATTTTTTGAATGCTTCTTCAAAAGTAAGATCGCCCAAATTTTCAATGAGGAATTTTTTTAAATAGTGGACATCTGCAATACCACCATTCCCTTTTATAAGTTCACGAAGTTTTCTAAAGTGAAACGCATCACTGAAAAATTGCTCGCCATTTAACAAATTTTGAATATCTTCACTGGCAGAAATTCCCAACATACCAGTCATAATAGCGCCCGCACTTGAGCCTGACAGTACCTTAGGCATTAAATCTTGTTCAATTAGAGCTTTACATACACCAGTATGAAAAAGACCTAAAGTTGCACCACCCGAAAACATAAGAGCAGGCTGACCATAAGCTTTTTCACAATTTTCAAAAAACTCGATTTTTTCTTTTCTTTGAAACGTAATACATTCACTAGATGCAATATAAGCCAAGCTTTGACTGACTTCTTCAATATAATCTTCAATTAATTTTTTTGTGCCTACATGTGTGGCAGCAAACAACATAGGATGACCAATATTTGCAATATCGTAGGTTAGCCCTTCTTTTAAAAGATAAATCAAATCCAGAGTACGGTGTTGCTGACGATATCTTTTCAGTAAAGTGTAACGATAAGAAATGAGCTCGGCATCGAAGTAAGGCGAACTATTATCAAACTTCCACTCTTGTGCACCTGTTTCTTCATCCAGTTTTAATGCAAAAGACTTCCATTCTTCATAAGATTCAGCCATGTCTAATTGACGTTGTAATTTTTTGATACGGTAAGCCTGATGTGGATTCATATCACTTCGTATTTTTTCAAACATATTTCGTCCTCATCTTCACAGATGATTTTACTGAATAGACATGACAACACTATGCGCGGTCTGAACATTTCAATCAATTGCAAAACCGATAAACTGCATTACCAGTATCTTTTTTGTCAGCTTGCAAATTTCGGTGTTAGTATCCTAGTAAATTACTGTTTAACATGATTGATTAACCATGGCTACCATTGATTTACCCGACAATTTAGTTCAAACCTTATCACTTGTATTAAATCAGTTACAGCAGGTCTTACCTGAACCGAAGCAAGAAACTGATTTCACTGCACCAGCTTTTAGATGGGAAAACCAGCAACTTAAAGCCATTTATACGCCTAAGAATATTTATCTTGATGACTTAAAAGGCATCGAACGTCAAAAAGAAAAAATTATTCAAAATACTTTGCAGTTTTTAAATGGCTTACCCGCAAATGATGTACTGTTAACAGGCTCACGTGGTACAGGTAAATCCTCTATTGTGCGTGCTTTACTCACTGAGTATGCTCCTCAAGGATTACGTTTAATTGAAATTGAACGTGATGATTTAGCAGACTTACCAAAAATTCAAAAAATTATTCAAAACCGACCTGAAAAGTATATCGTTTACTGTGATGACTTAGCGTTTAATGCTGAAGATGAAAATTATCGTAGTTTAAAAAGTGTATTGGATGGTTCATTACAGTCAGGTTCAACAAATTTTATTATTTATGCGACCAGTAACCGTCGTCACTTGTTACCTGAGTTCATGCACGAAAACACACCTGTAACCAAAGTAGATGTGCCCCAATATACCGAACTACATCCTCAAGAAGCGATTGAAGAAAAGATCTCTCTATCAGACCGTTTTGGTTTGTGGTTATCTTTTTACCCAATGGATCAAAATTTATATTTAGAAATCGTAGAACATTATCTAGATAAAGCGAACATGCCTTTCAATGATGAAGTTCGAGCTGAGAGTTTACGTTGGTGTCAAATGCGTGGTCAGCGCTCTGGTCGTGCGGCTTATCAGTTTTCTAAGCATTGGATCGGTTTAAACGCTTTAAAAGAACTGTCTAACAGTTAAATAAAATGTCCCACAAAGCCTTAGCTTTGGCCTATAAACCGCTTAGCTTTGGCAATTGTTTTCCATAACCTAAATATAGATAGTTTTCTTTAGGTTTATATATGAAAAAACAATTGCCAAAAATTTCTCTAGTAAGCAAAACTGTTGCTAAAAGTTTGTTATTCGCACAAGGCTTTTTAGATCAAGCAAAAAAATATTCAACCCTTCCTTTTACTCAATCTTATATCATTCGCCCACGTGTTGACGAAAAATACTATAGCTGGACCCACTACGGAATCTTTTTTCCAGTTTTGCCAGAACCTCATCGCTATTTAAATATTATGATTTTAATCGGTACGCCTGGCGCACTTGCATTTGATCATGATGATATTATCGTTGGAAACCCTAGAAAAACAGCGACTTTCTTTTCAAGTACAGCCGCCCTTGAACAAGCATTATTGAAAGCCTATATCATTCCCGAAGAGACAAAAATTAATAAAGATGGAAGTTTAATAGAACTTGGTAAGGAAATTTCAATTCAAGGAAAATTCCCTCAAATTCATATTAATGGGCATTATCAGGGTCTAGATTTCGACTTTGATATTGATGTGACTTCACATGTTTCATGGTTCATAAAAACACCAGTCTATGACCATTTTAGTTTGTTGGCAAAATTTAAAGGTTTTTTAAACTATCAGGAAAAACGCATTGAAAGTGAAGGGCTTTGCACTTACGAATATGCTCGTGCAGTTGGTCCCCACTCATTCACAACTCAACTTATACCTGAGAACCATAAACTACCGCTTGATTTTTTCACTTATCAAATCATCAATTTAAATGAAAACACTCAACTTCTTCTAACAAAAGCAGATATTGTGGGGCAAACAGTAACCTATACCTTGCACATTAGACATCTTGATCGACCAGCTGAAATTTATACAGACGTTAGCTTTGATATTATTTCACACCAAGTTGATGACTTCATTTCTCCAACGGGCAAAAAAATGCGACTTCCCAAATACTTTTCTTGGATTGCCCGAAATGATGCAAAGCAAATTATCTTAAACATTCAGGCAGAAATTGACTGCCCATTCCGCTATGGTCATGGGCAAGGTTATGCAAGTGGTTATATATTTACGGGCCATTATTTTGGCAATGAGGTGCAAGGCCGGGGTTATCTCGAATATATAGATATTGAAAATCAACAAGCCTTTGCAGATGAATAATTTTATTTAGGAATAGACAATTCTGTCATTGGCCAACGCGGTGTAGTCGTGACAGCTAAACCATCATGCTGACCTGCTTTTAAACGCTGGTAACCTGCAAATGCAATCATTGCCCCATTATCAGTACATAAAGCAGGTTCAGCATAGTAAACTTGCGCCTTAATTTTTGCTAAAGAAGTTTCTAATTGCTCACGTAAGCGTAAATTTGCACTCACCCCACCAGCAATCACTAAACGCTTAAGTCCAGTTTGCTTTAAAGCTTTTACCGATTTTTTTACTAAGGTGTCTACAATAGCTTCTTGGAATGAAGCAGCAATGTCAGCATCACGGTTTTCGCCATTCAATTTTTTCAGTTGAACAGAAACTGCCGTTTTTAAGCCACTAAAAGAAAAATCTAGACCTTGATGAAGCATTGGACGTGGAAATTCAAATGCTAAAGGATCACCAGATAACGCCAGTTTTGCGATATTTGGCCCACCCGGATATGGCAGATTCATCATTTTTGCAACTTTATCGAAAGCTTCACCGGCTGCATCATCAATTGACTCGCCTAACAGCTCATATTGACCAATCGCATGAGCCGCCATCAATTGTGTATGTCCACCTGAAACAAGTAATGCAACAAATGGAAACTCAGGCGGTTGGCTTGAGAGCAATGGAGCTAACATGTGTCCTTCCATATGGTGAACACCGATGGCAGGCTTATTTAAAGAAAAAGCCAAAGTTCTTCCAAATAATGCGCCTGTCATTAATGCTCCCATTAAACCTGGGCCACGTGTATAAGCGACTGCATCAATTTCCTGTTTCTTAACACCACTTTGTTCAAGCAGCTGATTCATTAAAGGAATAAGCTTACGAACATGGTCACGAGAAGCTAATTCCGGAACCACACCACCATATTCGGCATGAAGTTTTATCTGGCTATAAAGAACCTGTCCCCGTAAGCCGAGTTCGCTATCATAAAGTGCCAACCCTGTTTCATCACAAGAAGTTTCCAAGCCTAAAACAATCATCAAAACTGCCTTTTATATGAGTCAAAATATTGCAATCGCTATTATAGACTTGTGATATGAGTTGTAAATGAGTAAAATACTGACCTTCACTTGTGATCCGGCGCAATGGTGTGCCTGATCTTATCCATAATCTAGAGGATTTTACATGCCACAAGTTAAGTTGAAAGAAGGCGAACCAGTTGACGTAGCTATCCGTCGTTTCAAACGTTCATGCGAAAAAGCTGGTGTTTTAGCTGACGTTCGTAAGCGCGAATTCTACGAAAAACCAACTCAAGAACGTAAGCGCAAAAAAGCTGCTGCAGTTAAACGCTACCAAAAGAAATTGGCTCGCGAATCTGTACGTACTACTCGCCTTTACTAATTAATTTGTGATTGACTGCTGAAATTATGACTACTTTAAAAGACCAAATTACTGATGCATTAAAAACTTCTATGCGTGCCAAAGATATGGCAACAGTGACGGTTTTGCGTAGTCTACAAGCAGCAATTAAGCAAATCGAAATTGATGAGCGCATAGAGCTTGGCGACGCTCAGGTTCTTGCGGTCATTGAAAAGCAAATTAAACAACGTAAAGAATCGATCAAAGCCTTTGAAGGTGCTGGTCGTGATGATTTAGCTAGTAAAGAACAAGCCGAAGCTGAGATTATTTCCCAGTTTCTACCAGAAGCTATGACTGAGGAAGAGCTTGATTCTATCATTGAGCAAACGATTGCTGCTCAAGAAGCAACTAGCATGAAAGATATGGGTAAGGTGATGAATTCTCTACGTCCGATCATAGCCGGGCGTGCCGATCCTGCTCAAGTTTCAGCAAAAATTAAAGCTAAATTAGCTTAATTCCCTCCTCTCTCCTTTATATACTCTTAGACTAAGCTTTCATTTACTTGTCAGTTTAAGCATATCTGTGTGTTTGAAAAGCATAAGCTCAAACTACAAGCTCTAAATTTTCATTCGTCGCTCATCTTGCATTTGCTTTAATCGACCATCAATTTTAGCTGACATGGCTTGATTGCCTTTCGCTAGTCTTTGTGCATGTAGCATAGATTTAATTGCATTTTCTTCACTACCAGACCAATACTGTGCTTCTGCACGATATCGCAACACATTCACCGCTCTTAACGGTGACTGTTTATCTAAATTAGCGGCTTGCTGTAATAGTTGCCAGCCTTGAATATCTCTAGCATTTTTATTAATAAAACGCTGAACAAGTGTCTGTACTTGCATATATTTCCCCTGACGCAACAACACCTCAGCCAACTTATAGCTAAACGCTTTATTTTCAGGCATAGTCATTTGCAATGGCGCAATCGAATTATAGGCCTGATCAAGTTTATTCTGGCCTAAATAAATATCTGTTTGAATTAAAGAAACAAGTGGCTTACCACTAGATTTTACTTGATCTAAGGTTGTTTGAGCTTGGGCATAATCTCCTTGTTTAAGATAAAAAGCAGATAAAGCCAGTAACCCTGCGAGATTTTTTTGCGATGCCAAACTTTGCAATTGGTTTTCAGTCGCCTCTCCCGCAACCACCATGGTGTACCATTTTAAAATTTCAAAATCGACATCATATATTCGACTTTTAACTTTAGGCATCTGGTTTGCTCTTAAACGAGCCTCGCTCATACGTTCAGTCGTTAAGGGATGCGTAAGCCAAAAATCCGGCAGGAAACTTACATGACTTGTTGCCCTGTGCATTGTTTCAAAATAATCTGCCATACTTTGCGGGTTATAACCTGCAGCATACATATATTGCATTCCAATACGGTCAGCTTCACGCTCTTGATTACGACTATAAGTGAGCTGTTTATCCAGAAGTGCAGCTTGCGTACCCAACATGACTGCAGCTCCAGCATCCCCACCTGCTTGGGCAGCTAAAGCCACACCTGCTAGCAAACCAGCTAAGCTTAAAAGAGTTTGCCCTTTAAAAGCCTCTTCTGAACGACTAAAGTGCCTCTGCGAAACGTGAGCAATCTCATGCGCCATCACTCCAGCAATCTCATCAATATTTCGAGCCGAGGAAATAAGACCTGTATTTAATGCAAATAAACCACCAGGAACAGCAAAGGCATTAATTTGTGGGTCTTTAATGACGACAAGCCCAATAGGTTGTCCAAGCTGTGTTTCAGCCAAGATATTAGAGAAAACTTGAAAAAACTGATCTTCCAACCATACATCCTGGATGACTGGCATTTGTTTATGAACTTCACGGAAAACTTTTTCACCGATAAATTTTTCTTTTTGTTGATCAAGTAATCCTATTCCACTACCAATATTCGGAATTTCAACCTGCCCAGAAGCTGGTTTTGAGTCAAAAGGATCAGCGTAAGAGGCATTTGTTATAAAAGCCAAACTTAAAATAACTGGCAAAAATTTCAAAAGTTCTTCTCTATTAAAAATTAAACTAACAAAAAAGCCCATTCATATAATGCTTGAGTTTCTTGCATCATATGAGCAGGCTTTCACTATAACATTGAAAATAGACTATATTTGCAATGAAGTGTTATTCAATATTTATACGAAATTAGGGTTCACCAAATACCTTGGTGTTTTATCTTCCAATGCTTCTACTAAGTTTTTATAAGCTAAATTTGCCATTTTTTTGCGTGTTTCAGCTGTAGCAGACCCCACATGAGGCAAGGTAACAACATTTGGTAATTTAAAAAGTGCCGAATCTTGCAAAGGCTCTTTTTCATATACATCTAAGCCAGCAGCAAAAATGACTTCCTGCTGCAAAGCTTCAATAAGTGCCTGCTCATCAACCACTGAACCGCGCGCAATATTGATAAAGATAGCGTGCTTTTGCATCAGCTCAAATTGAGCTTTGCCCATTAAGGCTTTAGATTCTGCATTTAAATCAACTGCTGTGACTACAAAATCAGACTGTTGTAGCAACTCATCCAAACCTAGATATTGAGCATTCAATGGCTCGGCCAATTCAGGCTTTTCGCGTCGATTATGGTAAACAATATTCATGTTAAAACCATAAAAACCACGACGCGCAATTGCAGCACCAATATTACCAAGTCCGATAATACCAAGTGTTTTCCCAAAAACATCCAGACCAAACTGCTGTGGCCCTACTGTTCTTTTCCATTCGCCTTGTTTAGTCCAGTGGTCTAAAAATGGTACTTTTCTAGCTGCACTTAACAATAGAGTAAAGGCAAGATCCGCAGTAGTTTCTGTCAAAACATGAGGTGTGTTTGATAACCAGATTTTCTTTTGGTTCAAATAAGCAACATCATAATTATCGTAACCAACAGTCACAGATGAAATAATTTTTAATTTTTGTGCTGGAGCAAGGTTACTTTCATTAAGTAAGCGTCCCGCGCCAATCATTCCATCAGCATCTACCACTTCTTGTCGTATCTGCTCATTAATATCACCCAGTTTAGGGTTTAATACGACAACGTGATAATCCTGCTGCAACCGTGACAAAATCTCTTCATCAATTTGACTAAAAACTACAACCTTTTTCATGTATATCCCTACTACTCATTGTTATCTTGCATAAGTTGCCACAATCTTTTCTTAAGGAGAGGCTTATCTAACATTTCTTTTAAACTAGCTAAATGAATAAGATTTGCATGTTGAATATACGCACATTTACCTAAACACAAAATCTTTTTTTCTGCAGCTACAGCATCTAAGAAACCCTGAATATATGAACCCACACCGCGTTGATCTTGATATGCCGCTAAGGGAAAAGGCCATTTTAATTCAGCATAGTGACCCACTTTAGCCTTTTGTATATTTGTCCAAAGTTGTTTCTCTTCTTTTTCTAGTGCTGTCACATCAACAAAGATTACACACTTTTCAAGGCAATAAGCCTGCAACTCGAATGGAGCAATCGCCTCTTGCTCAACAGCAATCACAGGTTTTTCAATAACCCTTTCAGACTGCGGAACATCTCTAATTGCTATTGAAGGTTGCTCTACAACTTTAGGTGCTTCAGGCAACAAAGGCTTAGATGGCTTTTGTCCAAAAGCAGGAACATCTATTGTAGGTGCGATAATTGGTGTATGAGATTCAACAATCTGATCTCGCCATACAGTATGGGCATTATTTTTTTGGCACGCTTGTGTTCTAGGAATCCATATATCAATTCCTAAAGTTGCCAGTATATTTCTTTGCTGCCCAATCATGTTTAAATCAGTACCTCTAATCTACACACATTCTAACGGGCTTCTGACTTTTTTTCAGCGTTTTCTTTTAATGATCGCTAGTGGAAATCACATATGTCTCTTAAATAATCATAACGCTATTTTTCTTCTGCATTTGCTCTACAATTTCATCGGACTCAAAACCAAATCGCCAGTAGAGTAACTCCAGCACATCAAGTTCATCTTGAGTAATAATGCGGTCACTCCATAAACACATCTCAGCAATTGCCAAAATACTTAGACGGTCACGAAGTAAAAGGCCAGCAATGTCATTTAAAATTTCAGCCAAGTCTAAAGGCTCATCCGAAATTTCATCATAAATATGCATTTCATCTGGGTTAAGCAAAGAACGCAAAATACGCTCACGGACTTCCAACTGGTTTGGACTATTAATTTGCTGCACATGAAGTAACGCATCAATTAAACGAACTATTTGAGGTTTCACTTCTTCAAATGCTGTTGGCAAATGAAGCGGCATCAAGTTCAATTCATATTTGACCCGCTCTAATAATAAGGCATCAAGCAGCCCAATTTCCCCATCTTCCTGAATAATAAGTGCCAGTTTTGTCAAAAATTGACGCGCAATACTTGCTGGCATATGGCCAATATTTTTACATGCGTCGTGAAATATCTGAATATGAATACGACCATCCAAATTAAGCAAAGCATCGACTATCGAATGACTTACAGGAGCTTCTTGCGGAATAAATTCTCGATATTGACGAATCATTAAAATCGCAACCATCACCTCACGTGAACCAGTGGCTGTTTGCAATGCACGCTGAATAAGTTCAGGGCGTTTTTTATTACGTCGGATATCACTACTTAAAGGCTTGATCGCATCATTTAATGCAAAGCTAATTGGAGAAAGACGCAATAATGGCAGCGGTTGTGGTGATGACCACGGAATATAGATTTCCGTCTCAGATTCTTCTAATGAACGAAAAAGACTAAATAAAGGCCTATTGCGAAGTTTCTTTAAATTTTCTAATTGTAAATCTTGCAGTAAAGTGGGATTAAGTTCGTAAATACGTTCACGAATGCTCGGGTGAATATTCATCCAGCTTTGAGGGCTAAGTGAATTTGCAAAACACATATGCGCGATTGATTCAGAATAAGCACTATGAATTTGTGATCCTGAATGGTGAACATAAATACGTAATAATGTTTGGGTATTCGTACTATTTTTTAGCAACCGCATAGTTTTTTGGTCATTGCGAAATGTGCGGCCACTTAATGTTAAATATTTAATAAAGCGAGTGATTAAAACACCTAAACTTCCTGCTAACCAAATCACTCCACCAACAGCTACAAACACAGTCTCGAACTTATGCTTATAACCCGGACTGTAGCGCTTAAAACCTTGTTTTGCGAGCTTACTGCCCCATTGACTGAAAGTCGTTAAACCGCTGTATAAAATTTTTAATTTAGTATTTTCTACAGCCTCACCAGATAAAATTTGGTTAAATTCATGACCCAGTAAACCATACAGCTCCAATTCATCTAGATTCTGTAAAGCTCCCCAAGTCAAAATAATGACAATATCATTTGAGTGAAAACCTGCAGTTAATGCATTTACACCCACTTCATCAGGCAAAACATAAAGAGTTGGAACGTTAAGAGAAAATGTTTGCGCCAAATGTTCTGTAATTTTTAATGCCGCATGTTCTTCTGGTGTACTCTCGCCTTTTACCAAACGACGCGCTTTAAGCTGTTTAGCAAGGGAATGACCACCTTTACGTAAAATATAAAGCTCGGTCACCACCGACCAAACCATAATAAAAAGCAAAAGAGCAATAAAATAGGGGCTTAAGGCATGCCACCAAATCGGTTGGCTATAATCAAAAAAATGAACAAGTAAACCTAAAATGAGATTTAAAATAAAAATAGTCAAAAGCACAGCGACCAAACACATAGTGATGGACCATGCCATATTTTTATTTTCGATTAAATAGTGGCTTACTTCTTTCAATGTAAATATTCCCAATTACATTGTTAAGTTTCATCATAAAAGAAAAAAGCGGGAAACACCCGCTTTTTTCGGCTATTTCTATTCTTCTTTAATACCCGTCAAATCTACTGACGCTGCATCAATATTGACATCAATATAACCATCTTTTTTCTTTTTCGCAGAATCATTACGCTTCTGTTCCAAATTATTCAGATAGTCTGCATCAATTCCACCAGTTACATAGATACCATCAAAAACAGAACAATCAAACTCAGTCAATGTAGGAACCTTACTTGTACGTACGGCGTTCTTCAAGTCTTCCAAATCTTGGAATACTAAACGATCAGCACCAATAATTTCCTGGATTTCCTCTACACTGCGTTCTGATGCAATAAGCTCAGTTTTAGCAGGCATATCGATCCCATATACGTTTGGATACATCACTTTTGGTGCTGCTGAAGCAAAGTATACTTTTTTCGCACCTGAGTCACGCGCCATTTGAATAATCTCATTACACGTAGTACCACGTACAATAGAGTCATCAACCAATAGAACGTTCTTGCCTTTAAACTCTAACTCAACAGGGTTTAATTTCTGACGTACAGATTTTTTACGCTGTTGCTGACCCGGCATAATGAAGGTACGACCGATATAACGGTTTTTCATAAACCCTTCACGGAACTTCACACCAAGAATATTTGCAAGTTCTAATGCAGAAGTACGGCTTGTATCTGGAATTGGGATAACCACATCAATATCATGGTCTTCACCCCAGTCACGCAAAATCTTATGCGCTAATTTTTCACCCATTTTTAAGCGGGCTTTATAAACTGAAATACCATCAATAATTGCATCTGGGCGAGCAAAATAAACATATTCAAAAATACATGGGCGATATTTTGGATTAGCCGCACATTGTTTAGTGAATAACTGACCTTCAGCATCAATGAAAATTGCCTCACCTGGTGCGATATCACGTTCGATTTTAAAACCAAGAGCAGTAATCGCCACAGACTCAGATGCAATGATATATTCCATCTCGCCTTGTTCAGTCACACGCGAGCCATAAATCAGTGGACGAATACCATTTGGATCGCGGAAACCAACCAAACCATGACCAGTGATCATAGCAACTACGCCATAAGCACCTTGGCAGCGCTCATGAACACGAGAAACCGTATGAAAAATATCTTCAGCTGTAGGATTTAACGTTCCTTTCTTTTGCAACTCATGTGCAAAAACGTTTAAAAGAACTTCTGAATCAGAATCAGTGTTCATGTGACGCAAATCTGTTTTAAACAGGTCATCATGAATTTCTTCTGCATTGGTCAAATTACCATTATGCGCAAGTGTAATACCGTAAGGTGAGTTCACATAAAATGGTTGAGCTTCAGCACTACTAGCAGAGCCCGCAGTTGGGTAGCGCACATGACCAATACCGTAATTACCAAGTAATGCTCTCATATGACGAGTATGAAAAACATCACGCACCATACCGTTATCCTTACGAAGGAAAAGACGGCCTTCATGGCAGGTTACTATTCCAGCTGCATCTTGCCCACGATGTTGCAACATCGTTAATGCATCAAACAACATTTGGTTCACTGGCGATTTACCGGCTATACCAACAACTCCACACATAGCAACCTCGCAGACAAGCTAGGAATTAATAAAAAGGATTCTTTGTTGAATGGTCGGGCCGGATTTCTGGTTCTTCCGGCTCGTCCATTGGTTTTGGAGAAGTGCGAGATACACCGCCTCCAGATGTTATCTGATGAAAAGCCTCACTTGCTGCCCCTTTAGAAAGCTCCGTGGCTAAAGGTGCGTAAGGCAATAAAAACTGGATAAATTTGGATTGCTTCCAATGAGGTGAACTTTCTACCCAAGGACCAACACCTTGCATAGTAATAAGAACAACCAATAAACCCTTCAACGAACCAAAAGCACCACCTGCTAAACGATTTAATGGCCCCAATTTTAAACTTTTCAAGAGGCCATTTAAAAATGCGGTGACGATCCAAGTTAAAACAATAATAATGAGTGCAATAAATGCAAAAGCTGCAATCTTTTGAACCACCGGATCCTGACTTAAACCCGACATTGACGGAGCTAGAAGAACAGCATATTTTGCACCCATAATTAATGCAAAAATCCATCCTACCAAGTTCGCAAAGGCTTTTATAAATCCTTGTCGCAAACCGTTTAGCCCCCCAATGAGCAAAAGTATTAGAATGATGATATCAATAGTGTTCATGTTCAATTAGGTCATAGCTTCAACACATTGCTTTACAAGCGTTGGTCCCGTATAGATTAGACCACTATAAATTTGAACAAGTGTTGCTCCAGCTTGTTGTTTTGCTAAAGCTTGCTCACCAGACAAAATACCACCCACACCGATTAAAGGAATTTGTCCTTTTAATGATTGAGCAAATAAACGTAAACATTCTGTACTTTTTTCAAATACAGGTGCACCAGACAAACCGCCTGACTCATTACCGTAAGGCAGGTTTTCCACCCCTTCTCTCGACAAAGTGGTATTGGTCACAATAAGACCATCAATTTTAAAATCTAATAATTGAGCAGAGATAAACTCAACATCTTCAGCTGTTAAATCCGGAGCAACTTTAAGTACTAGAGGAACATAATGGTTATATTGCTCAGCCAACTCAAGTTGACGCGCTTTTAAGGTTTGCAGTAATTCAGTTAACGCATCACCACTTTGTAAACTACGTAAGTTTTTAGTATTCGGTGATGAAATATTGACAGTAATATATGAAGCGTAGTTATAAACTTTCTCAAGACAAATTAAGTAATCATCAACTGCTTTTTCGACAGGCGTATCGGCATTTTTACCAATATTGATTCCTAAAATGCCTCTAAACTTTGAAGCTTTAACATTTTCAATAAGTTTATCAACACCATCATTATTAAAACCCATACGGTTAATAATGGCTTTAGCTTCAGGAATACGAAATAAACGTGGTTTTGGATTACCCGATTGTGGGCGAGGTGTAATTGTACCAATTTCAATGAAACCGAAACCTAATCCGGCTAATGCATCAATATGAGCACCATTTTTATCTAGACCTGCTGCCAAACCTACCGGATTAGGAAACTCGATTCCCATACATGTAGTAGGTTTTGCTTCTACGGCCTGACGCATCATGCCTAGCTTATGCGCTTTATCAAGCATGGATAATGTTAATTCATGGGCACGCTCTGGTGCTAAACTAAACAACATCGGGCGAGCAAGTGAATATAACATACCAATCACAGTCTACTGATTTTAGGTACGCATATTATAGGCACAGGCAGCACAAAACACCATGCTTGACATAAGCATATTTTGATATGTTATTGAACTGTCGCTGTTAATTTAATCTGACCTTCGCTTGAAACCATTTCCATCTTCTGAATACTAAGACCCATCTGTGCAAGTTGTGTTAAAAAGTTAGCTAAAATTGCATAATTCTGATGCGTTACAACAATTTGTAACTGCTCTCCATTTTGCTGAGAAGTCACAGTTAAACCTTGCTGTTGAGCTATCCTTTGTATTTTTCCAGACTTATCAAGTTCAAGCTCATTTGCAGGCTTCATAGTAACTGCATTACTTTGCATCCACACCATCAGATCTTTTAAATCATTTAAGCGTTTTTGCTGTTGTTCTGCCAAGGAATGCATTTTCCAAAGTGAAGACCCAACAATAGCCACTACCACAAAAATTGTAGTAAAGACCACCATAACGCGTTCACGGACAGTTAAACGATCTAGGTACTGAACAACTTGTTCAATCCACTGATCAAAACGATTCTGCAATTGAGCTAACATTTTCATTATTGTATTTTCACCACCCCAATTGCCCCACCACCATTTGCTTGGACATTACCTAGCTCAGCTTTAAATCCTTGCTGATTTAATTGTTGTGTCAAAGCTTGTAAATCATCTGCCGATTTTGCTTTTAATGCCATCGTTAAAATTGAAGCATCATAATTAAGTTGCTGAGCCAAAATCTGTCTTTGCATTAAAATAGGTCCAACACGGCTTAACAAAGAAAGTGCTTGTGTATCACCTTGCTGACTCATTCTTAAATGACTTTCAAATTGACCTTTTATATTTTGTTCAGTCACACGACTAGATGGTCCAAACCAGTATTTATATTGTTCAATTGTCTGGTCAGCAGTTAGATTTGCTACTTTTTTCAATTTGACCCAACGCAATAAATCATAGCTAAACTGAACTACAATAATTGCTAAAATAACGGCAGCACATGCCTTCCAATAACCAGAAAAAGTACGCTCGTGACCTTTTGATTTTGGTAAAACATTAAAAGGATGCTGCTTAGTTTTATCTAATGGCTGAAATTGATAAACGAACTCAGAACGTTGTTCTGTACTTGAAGCTGCTTCTAAACTTTCTAGTTGCCCTGATGTTAAACCACTATATTGATAATGTTTTTCAGCTGACTGAAATTCTAAAAAAAGCCCCAAATCATCAATTGAATTACCCAACCATTTATTTTCACGCACCAAAAGTTGGTGATTAATATTACACAGAATAACTTGCTCGTTTTGCGGCTCTGGCAATATTAGAAAATCTGGTAGCAAGGAAACAAGTTTGGTTGGCAACAAAGCCAAAGAATGTTGCCATGTCTCGACCATCCCTTGAGCGACACCCAAGACAGTTAACTGATCGGCATGAAAATGGTGAACCACTTTCATATGATCAATCGGTAAAGTCACAAACTCTTCTAGTAGATATTTAACCCCATCAGCCCCCAGTTGTTTATAGTGGGACTTCGCCATAGTTTGCTGAAGCATTTGTGCATGACGACTCGGAAAAAAAACCGTAGCTTCTTTTCCCTGATGTATTTGCAAGTCTTGTATTAATTGATCGAGACTCGCAGCCTGCAACCAGCTCTCTCCGTTAGACCAATGCCATATTCCATTGGTTTCAGGCATCCATATATACAGCATGTTGGCGAAATAACCTTTTTAATTATATTGTGGGTATAAAACTATTTTTTTGTGTTGATAAACCATTTGCAATAACAGCTTGATCATAAATTCTAGCTTCAGCAAGCGCAAATGGATTGAAATTTTCATGAGTAAGTAACTCTGCAATATGACCTATTACATTCATATGGCAAACCACTACAATCGACTCATAAGGAATTTGAGACAACCACTCAACTGCTTCTTTTGCATCATCATCTGGCTTAATTTTGTCGCATAACAGCACTGGCACATCTTTAAAATAAGTCTGGATATGCGCCAATGTTTCCTGAGCACGCAACAAAGGACTAACAACAAAAATATCCGGTTTTACAATGTCTTTTAAAAATGTTGCTGTTTGCTCAGCCTGTGCATGTCCACGCGCAGTAAGGGGACGTTTAATATCATTACCATTAACTGGTGGAGCAGCTTCCCCATGACGAACTAATGTCAGTTGCATAAAATTTCCTTGTTAATAATTCTGCATTATAACCACAATTTATGACATTTATTCGTCAGACTTCATGATGAGGTAAAACAAACTCCACATCACTACGATGACCATTTTTCATAAGAGAAAGTGCAATATTTAATGGTGGAGCACCTTCAAAAATGACTTCATATAAAGCATTGGTAATTGGCATATATACATCTAGTTCTTGTGCTTTACCACGCACCTGAACAATCGTGTTAATACCTTCTGCAGTTTGCCCCAATTCTTTACTTGCTTGATCAAGTGTCTTGCCAGAACCTAATGCATATCCAATTTGATAATTACGGCTCAATGGACTATTACACGTCGCAAATAAATCACCCACACCAGACAAACCTAAAAATGTAAGCGGATTTGCGCCCTGCTTTACCGCGAAACGGCTCATTTCAGCCAAAGCACGCGTTAAAATCATACTTTTGGTATTTTCACCAATTTTATATGCAGCCCCAATTCCCATCGCGACTGCATAAATATTCTTAAGTGCACCGCCCAACTCAACTCCATGCACATCATCGCTACCAAAAACACGGAATAACGCACTATGAAGCGCATGCTGCACGGCATAACGGACGAGTTCAGAATCACTAGCAATCACTGTACCAGATGGCATACCTGCCATAATTTCTTTGGCAAGGTTTGGACCTGACAATACACCATAGGGAACTTCTGGTAGTTCTTCACGAATAATATCGCTCATAAAACTAAATGTTTTAGCTTCAACACCTTTGGTTAAAGATACAACTGCTTGTGCAGTAATATAAGGAGCAATTTGTTTTAAGACATCGCGGAAAGAATGGCTAGGAATTGCAACTAAAATAATATCTCGGTCACATACCGCTTGCTCAAGATCAGACACAGCACGTAGTGAAGATTCTAAAGTGAAGTCTGGTAAATAACGTTTATTAATATGGGTTTTATTAATTTCTTCTGCTGTTTCAGCATCACGAATCCAGATCATAGTATCGCAGCCATTACGAGCAGCTAAATTCGCCATGGCTGTACCAAAGCTACCGCCCCCTAAAACGGTAATACGTAGTGCCGTTTTTTTATCGACCGCAACAGGTTCCACCAAATCTGTAAACTTAAATTCAGCCATGCTTTATTATCCTATTTCTTACTTTTACAGACGCTTAAGCCTGCCAAACTTTTACGAATTCTTTACTTTCAATATCTGCACGCGGTGCAATTGCTTTAGCTGCTGTGCCAACGTAAATAATACCTGAAATTAAATCATGCGGTTGCAGACCTAAATGCTGTTTTAACCAAGTTGATTCAACAACAGCACCACTACGCCACATAGTTGAAAACCCCTGAGCTTGCAAAGACAACAAGAGATTTTGTACTGCCGCCCCAGTACTTAAGATTTGCTCAAAATGTGGCACTTTTGGATGATCTTGTAACTGTGTAAGAGCTAAAATCAGTAGCGGAGCGCGAAAAGGATGTTGTTTAACACGTTCCAGCTGAGCGGGGTCAGATTCTCCTAAATCTACCAATGCTTTTGCTAGAACCTCACCAAAAGCAGCACGTTGTTCACCAGAAATAACGACAAAGCGTGTTGGCTTAAGCCTATGATGATCTGGAGCAGTTAAAGCAGCCTGAAAAGCCAACTCTAATTGATCTGAGTTTGGAGCTGGCTCAATTAATTGGCCAATAGACTGACGCTGATGAATATTTTGGTGAATTATTTGTATTGCTGAATCCGTCATTAATATTGATCTAACTCAAAAATTCGAAATAGATTAGCATAATCTACCGTTAATCCACCATGGAATCTAGCCTATAAACTTAGTGAACTTATAGTTTGACATTTTTTAATACAAAACTTCAAAACTCATACAACGTATTCAAAATCAAATAGAAAACTTATGTTCAAATAGCTATGTCTTTTAGCGATTAACTTAGGTGAATCATGAAAAAAATAATTTTAGCGAGCGCAATGAGCGGCGTTGTTTTATTACTTGGTGCTTGTGCTACCACTCCTAAAAATACTTTAGCAATTCAAAAAGAAAATAATCAATTTGAAGTGACTGGTATTGGCAAAACTAATTTAATTGCAAAGAATAATGCAGTTACTGCCGCACAAAAAACGTGCTCTAAGAATACAACTCCTGTTATTGTTGATGAAAAAACCACTTATCATGGTGTATTAAAAGATGTAGTAAGTGAAAAGACGGGTCAAATGGTAGAAGCCGCTGCAGGTGTTATTGGTACTTTAACTGGTAAAAATGCATCTTTAGCAAAAGATGACGACTATCAAACTACTCTTACCTTCTATTGTAAAATTAATTAATTGAAAAAAATCCCAATCAATTGATTGGGATTTTTTTATTAGCAATACCCCTCTAATCGGGTAAGTGGTAGTTTTTTACCAATTGCTTTTTCAATTTCTGGTAAATAGAAAGCATCATCTTCAGACAAGAAACTAATACTTACACCTTGTGCACCTGCACGACCTGTACGCCCAATACGGTGAACATAGTCATCAGACTGCTCAGGTAAAGTGAAGTTGATAACATGCGAGACGCCATCTACATGAATACCACGACCTGCAACATCCGTTGCAATCATGATATTATGCTTCCCTTGCTTAAACTGCTCTAGCATTTTCAAACGTTTATCTTGAGCAATCTCACCAGATAGCATTCCTACTTTATATCCATCTTTTTTCAAATGGTCATAAAGACGGCGCACTTGATCACGGCGGTTGGCAAAGATCATGACTTTATCAATTGGTTCTTCGCGTAAAATATCTTGTAAAAGACGATATTTATCTTGTTTAGCTACAACATAAACACGTTGTTCTACATCGTTATTGGTCTTTTGTTCAGGCTCAATTTCAACTGTTACCGGCTCAAACAACCACTGTCTTGCTAAATTTAAGACGTCGTAACTAAAAGTCGCCGAGAACATCAGGGTTTGACGTTGTTCCTTACGTGGTGAATAACGAACAATACGTTTTACCGAAGGAATAAAGCCCATATCTAATAATCGGTCAGCTTCATCAATCACCAAAAATTCAATTTGATCGAGCCAGACTTCTTTTTGTTCTACAAAATCGATTAAACGTCCTGGTGTAGCAACCATGATATCGACAAAATTAGCATCAAGTTGCTTCTTCTGCTTATCAAAATCAACACCACCCAATAGGGTCACTAAATGTAAATTAGAGAATTTTGTGAGAAACTTTGCATCGCTTTCAATTTGCAAGGCCAACTCACGAGTAGGCGCCAAGATTAAAGCACGAGGTTCGCCGCGGAAACGTTGTTCTTTAACCGGATTATTGAGTAAATCATTAATTACACTAATCAGAAAGGCAGCTGTCTTACCTGTTCCTGTCTGTGCTCGCCCAATTGCATCGTGCCCGGCTAATGTATATTTTAAAACCTTTTGCTGAATTGGGGTCATTTGAGTAAACCCTAAAGCATCAATCGCCTTTTTAAGTTGCGGATGTAAATTCAAGGTTTCAAAACCAGATGTCATAAATACGCGCTCTAACAAACAATCTCTCGAATGAGAAGATCATTATAAACAAAAACGCCCCAATTCAAAAATTGGAGCGTCCATGATTCATCAAAAAGATGAATTAGTCTTAGTCTAAAGGCTGAACGTTTTCAGCTTGAAAACCTTTTTGACCTTGTACAACGCTAAATTCTACACGTTGACCGTCACGTAGAGAACGGTGACCGTCACCTACGATTGCACGGAAGTGAACGAATACATCGTCGCCGCCGTTACGTTGAATAAAACCAAAGCCTTTAGTGTCATTAAACCACTTTACTACGCCTTGTTCACGAGCTGTCATAAGTCAATCCTCAGATGATGAAAAAAGGACCTTCCGGTGTTGCAAACAGCAGAGCAAACAAGGTTTTAAAATTTTTATAATCTTAAAGCTTGTAATCATTCTGTAAAACTATCAACAATTTCCGGTTACATCCATTTGTTATAGGTTATTAAAACAATTTAACTGTGTGGTAATTCCTAAAACGGTTCGAGCTTAACACGGGTTTATGACAATTAATAGAATTTTTTTCAAATATTTCCCCTATTTTTAGCTCTTTTTTTAAACAGCTTATTACAATAATTTTTATGTATTCCTTTAGCTCTTAATTTTTATAAAATACCTAGAGTTCGTAAAAAAATTTGTTAAAATATTTTTTTTAGTTGTTTTTAAAATGAATGAGCACTACTTCTTCTGCTGTAGCACCTATTGAAATTAATGCCCTTGGTCAACCATGTCCAATGCCTTTATTAATGTTAAAACGTGAACTTAAGAAAGTATCAGGAAAGCAGCTATTTTTATTGAAATCATCTGACCCGCATAGTGAAATTGATGTAACGCGTTACTGCACTTTACATCATTTTATGTGTCAAACCATGCAGATTTCAGAAAGAGAATTTCACTATTTAATTGAAACTCAATGATTCTTTGTTAAAATCTAAGATTAGAAACTGCATAAAATTTTACATTTTTCTACCCAATTTTCCTTAATTATGAAGCCAATTCAAATTAAGATGAATTTATTGGTTAATCCATCCTATCCTATAAGGAGAACTCATGAGTGACAGCAGCAATCAATTGATGCCCCTGTCATTGTCTGCGCCCGGTGTAAACCTTGGTGCATATATCAGTACTGTCAATCAGATTCCTATTTTAACGGCCGAGCAAGAAAAAGAACTTGCTGAACGTTATTATTATGACCAAGATCTTGATGCCGCAAAAATGCTGGTAATGTCGCATTTACGTTTTGTCGTTCATATTGCGCGCAGCTATGCAGGTTATGGCCTCCCTCAAGGCGACCTTATTCAAGAAGGTAACTTAGGCTTAATGAAAGCCGTAAAACGTTTTGACCCAAATATGGGCGTACGTCTCGTATCTTTTGCCGTCCACTGGATTAAGGCAGAGATTCATGAATACGTTATTCGTAACTGGCGTATTGTAAAAATTGCAACAACTAAAGCTCAACGTAAACTTTTCTTCAACTTACGTAGTTTGAAAAAATCGAGTAAAAAATTAACACTCGAAGAAGCACAATCTATTGCTAACGACTTAAATGTAACTCCAGAACAAGTTTTGGAAATGGAAGGTCGTTTAACTGCTTATGATGCTGCTTTTGAAGCGCAAGGCGATGATGACGACGATACTCCACATACAGCACCTGCGTTGTATCTTGAAGATAACCGTTACGACCCTGCTCGTTTAGTTGAAAATGAAGACTGGGAAGAGCAAAGTACATCTGCTTTACATGATGCAATGGACCAGTTAGATGATCGTTCGCGTAATATTTTGCAGCGCCGTTGGTTAGATGATGATAAATCTACCCTACATGAGCTTGCTGCTGAATATAATGTATCAGCAGAACGTATTCGTCAGCTTGAAAAAAATGCGATGGAAAAAATTAAAGTCGCTATGTCAGCAAGCTAAAGTAAATAAAAAATAAAAGGGCGATCAGCCCTTTTGTTTTATCTGGCTATGTTTAGCCAACCTATTCTATGGTAACGTTGCCTTTCATTATTCAGTTGCGTTTTTGTTATGTGGATTGCCATTTCAGCCCTTAATCTTGCTTTTGCAGTCATGTTGGGTGCTTTTGGAGCACATGGTCTTAAAGCTCACGCGAGCCCTGAACAAATTGCTTGGTGGCAGACTGCAACCGACTACTTTTTTTATCATGCACTTGGGCTATTAGCCCTTGGTATTCTAAGTAAGGTTCTTCCCCATTTCCCAATCAAGTTATCTTTCTTGCTTATTCAGATTGGCATTCTGTTCTTTTGTGGTTCGCTTTATATCATGGCATTAGGTTTACCACGCATATTAGGCGCAATTACGCCAATCGGTGGAGCCTTAATGATTGCTGGATGGCTAGTTTTGGCTTGGAATGCTTTCAAATACGCAAAATAATCGGAATGTGATCATGCAAATTTATTTAAATGGCGAATTAACGGACACGCCTAGCCAAAACCTTTTGCAACTCATTCAGGAGTTGGCACTTGAAGGAAAACGTTTTGCTGTTGAACACAATCAGCAAATCGTACCTAAAAGCAAATTAGAGCAAATTACGATTGCTCAACATGACCGTATCGAAATTATTCACGCTGTTGGCGGCGGCTAAGTCGGAGTTATCCATGCAAGACACCCCTCTCATTATTGGTTCACGTTCTTTTCAATCTCGTTTATTGGTAGGAACTGGCAAATATAAAGACTTAAATGAAACGGATTTAGCTATTCAAGCCAGTGGTGCTGAAATCGTAACTGTCGCAATCCGCCGCGTGAATATTGGACAAAATCCAGATCAACCGAATTTACTTTCAGTCATCCCACCAGAAAAATATACAATTTTGCCAAATACCGCAGGTTGTTTTGATGCTGACAGCGCAGTACGCACATGCATGTTAGCCCGTGAATTACTCGATGGTCATAACCTAGTAAAGCTTGAAGTGTTGGGTGATGAAAAAACCTTATATCCAAATGTAACCGAGACCTTAAAAGCTGCTCGCACTTTAATTGATGACGGTTTTGAGATTATGGTCTACACCTCGGATGACCCAATCATTGCGCAAGAACTTGAAAGTATGGGTTGTGTTGCAATTATGCCTTTAGGTAGTTTGATTGGTTCAGGTTTAGGTATTTTAAACCCGCACACCATTTCAATTATTAAAGAAAATGCGAAAGTACCAGTTTTAGTAGATGCAGGTGTTGGTACAGCAAGTGATGCAGCTATTGCGATGGAACTTGGTTGTGATGGCGTGCTGATGAATACTGCCATTGCAGCTGCGCAAAATCCTATTTTAATGGCTTCTGCAATGAAGAAAGCTGTTGAAGCTGGACGTGAAGCATTTTTAGCTGGACGTATGCCACGTAAACGCATGGCAAATGCTAGTTCACCTGAGACTGGTTATTTCTTTAAGTAATCATTAATTTTGCCTAAATTTTAAAGCACGATAACAAAAGCTATCGTGCCAAGTGGCATGGATGCCACTGTTGAACAGGGGCCACATGGATGTGCCCTCTGTTCAACAAAGGTTTTTGTTACTTTTGACCTTTCAAAAGTAAAGCATAGCCAATATAGAGCTTAATAAATTAAACATGAGACCAAAGGTCGCATATCATGTAAAATTATTAATTTAATTAAGCCACTTGCTCATCGCGCTTAAATACTAACTCTTTTGCCGATGAGTTATCAGCATCAAAGTAGTAACCTTCAGTATTAAAAGCTTTAAGTTCCTCGGCTTTATTTAATTGGTTTTCAATAATAAAACGAGCCATTAAACCACGTGCTTTTTTAGCATAGAAACTAATGACTTTATATTTGCCATTTTTCTGGTCAAGGAAAATAGGCTTCACAATATCAGCCTTAATTTTCTTTTCATTGACAGACTTGTAATATTCATCTGAAGCTAGATTTACCAGCAATTCAGATTTAATTGCTGCCAAGTCTTCATTAATTTGGTTAGTGATGATATCACCCCAGAATTCATACAAATTATGACCGCGAGTATTTTTTAATTTAGTACCCATCTCTAAACGATAAGGCATCATTAAATCTAAAGGACGCAATAAACCATATAAACCAGAGAGCATACGCAAATGCTGCTGTGCAAAATCAATATCTTTGTCTTTTAAATGGTACGCATCTAAACCAGTATACACATCACCTTTAAATGCATAGATTGCTTGGCGAGCATTTGAGAAATTAAATTCGGGATTCCAATCTCTAAAACGGTCTGCATTCAATGCAGCAATTTTTTCACTAACACTCATTAAAGTCGCAATTTCCGAAGCGGAAAGTTTGCGGCAAACATCAATTAATTGTGCTGAGTTTTCTAATAAGCGCGGCTGAGTAAACTCATCTGTAGGTAACGCTGTTTCATAATCTAAAGTTTTTGCAGGAGAAATTAAAGCAAGCATAGACAACCTGAAAAAATTATTCTTAATACCAACTATAACAGTAGATATTTTTTAATGCTAACTCGTGTTTTCAATGACGACTATCGGTAAAATAGGAATACGTATTGTTATTTATCGATTCTTATATGTCTGAGCAAATTTTCATTCAGGGTCCAGTAGGTAAAATTGAACTTTTTGTAGACCGCCCTGAAGGTGAAATCAAAGGCTTTGCGGTTGTTTGCCATCCGCACCCATTGCAAGGTGGAACTCCTCAACATAAAGTCCCTGCTCTTTTAACCCAAATCTTTAATGAATATGGTTGTATTGTTTACCGTCCTAGTTTCCGTGGTTTAGGTGGCAGTGAAGGTGTTCATGATGAAGGCCATGGCGAAACCGAAGATATTTTAGCTGTGATTGAACACGTTCGTAAGCTTCATGAAGGCTTACCATTCTATGCAGGCGGTTTTAGCTTCGGCTCACATGTTTTGGCAAAATGTCATGCGCAGCTTAGCCCTGAATTACAGCCAGTACAGTTAATTTTATGTGGTTTACCAACAGCTACTGTTGTGGGATTACGTCACTATAAAACCCCTGAAATTCAAGGTGATATTCTACTCATTCATGGTGAGCAAGATGATATTACTTTACTTTCAGATGCAATTGCATGGGCAAAACCGCAGAAGCATCCAATTACGATTTTACCGGGCGCTAACCACTTCTTTACAGGTTATTTAAAACAGCTTCGTCAAATCATTACACGCTTTATTATCATGAAATAAAGTGTATTTGATGGGCATAACTTGAGAGTATGCCCATCATTTTCAAGTATGTCCTTATTGAAAATTATTCCAACTTAACCCAGAACGTGCCAAATATTTTTTACTCGGTCGCTATCATTTACTATAATTTTTATAAAATTCTAATAAGTGTCTATAATATAAATTACGCATTTGATTAAAAAATTCCAAGAATATGCTTCATTTTACCTTTTTAGGCACATCATCAGGTGTACCCACACTTTCCCGTAATGTTTCAGGATTAGCGGTTCGTAACAGCAAAAATAAGGACTGGATTTTAGTTGATGCCGGCGAAGGTACACAGCACCGCATTCAACAAGCTAAACTTTCCTTGCAAAACCTAGTTGCCATTTGTATTACACATGTTCACGGCGATCATTGTTATGGTCTAGTTGGTTTATTGGCAAGTGCGGGAATGAATGCTCGTAGCAAACCCTTAATCGTGATTGCTCCGAAAGAAATTCAGCAATGGTTTGAGATCACGGCCCAACTCACAGACTTACACTTACCCTATTCACTGCAATTTATTGATGTGAATGATGCAATACAGCCACAACAGATCACTGATGAATTTATTGTTCAAGCACATCCTCTAAGCCATCGTGTTCCAAGTTTTGCTTTTAGTATTTATATCAAATCTATTCAGAAGAAGTTAGATATCCAAGCTCTCACACAGCTAGGCGTGCCTCAAGGCGATATGTGGGGCCATTTAAAACGTGGCTACAATATTGAATTTGAGGGACAAACTTTAAAAGCTCAAGACTTTATCAAAATTCAAAATCATCAAGTTCATGCAATTATAGGTGGTGATAATGACCAACCAGAACTATTAGCCGACGCTTGCAAAGATACCCAACTCCTTATTCACGAATCAACATACTTGCAAACGGTTTTAGATAAAGTCGGCAAAGGTCCAATGCATAGCTCAGCAAAAATGGTGGCTGAATTTGCAGAACAGCAATCTTTGGGTAATTTAATTCTGACGCATTTTAGCCCTAGACATCAGGATAAATCTGGCCAGCAAGCTATTTCCGAAGAAGTTCGCCAGTTTTATAAAGGTCATTTTTATTTAGCAAATGATTTTGATGAATTTACTTTAAGTGAAGCTGGACAGCTTTTAAAAATCGAGTAAAAAATTATATTTATTGAGAGATCGAATTAACTATACATCATTTCCATGTAAAAGTTTAAGAAGCTCATAACTGAGCTTCTTATTTCTTAAAAAAATTACTCTACAGATGCCAAAGCAGTTACCAGTAGCTTCCAGCATTTCTCTACAGTATCTACTTTTACTCGTTCGCCCGGTGCATGTGCACCTTGAATATCAGGCCCAAACGAAACCATCTGTAAATGTGGATAATGCTCGGCAATAATCCCACATTCTAAACCCGCATGAATTACTTTTAGATTTGGTTCAATATTAAACGCATTTTGATAGGCTTGTTGTAGGCACTTTAAAGCCGCCGAGTCAGGGTTTGGTGTCCATCCTGAAACTAACGGTGTGAGTATAGAGGTGATATTAAATTGACGAAAATGTGCCTGAATTTTTTCTGCAAAATCTTGAGCTTCTTGGTTGACCATTGAGCGAACCATTAAAACAGCTTTTCCACCTTCTCTATTTAGTCTCACCACTCCAATGTTATTTGAAGTTTCAACCACATCTGGTAAAGCTTGACTCATACTTGCAACGCCATAAGGACTTGTTGCTAAAGCTTGTAACCACTCGTTTTGCTGTTGTTGAGCAATCACTTCAGTCACTTCAGCACTATTAGGCTGAATTGTTAATTGCAGATTGTCATCAACACCTTGTAGCTGTTTTTTCCATGCTGTTTGATATTCATCGAGTAATTTTTCTAATTCAGGCAATTGGTTAGATGAAATTGCAATAGTCGCTACAGCTTCTCTCGGTAAAGCATTACGGGCCGTACCACCTGTAAACTCAACAAGATGCCCACCAAGTGAGCCTAAATATTGATTTAAAAAACGAGCCAAAATAACATTTGCATTGCCGCGTCCTAAATGGATATCTATGCCAGAGTGTCCGCCTTTAAGACCAGCCACCTGAATATTCACAATATTTAAATCTTTAGAAATTGGTTCATAGCTAAGCGGCTGCTCTACCTCAATATCAATACTACCAGCACACCCTAGATACAACTCACCCCATTCTTCTGTATCAATATTAAATAACCATTTTCCTTTTAATATACCGGCTTCTAAAAGTCGAGCACCGCTCATACCTGCTTCTTCATCGACTGTTAAAAGAACTTCTATTGGTCCATGAGCAATATCATTTGAATCTAAAACAGCTAAAGCCAAAGCCACCCCAATGCCATTATCAGCACCTAAAGTAGTGTCTTTGGCAATTAACCAGCCATCTTCGAGGACTGGACAAATCGGGTCTTTAAAGAAATCATGTACCGTGCCAGTGTTAGCTTGTGTGACCATATCTAAGTGGCCTTGAAGAATAACGCCAGATACATGTTCTTTACCCGTAGTTGCATCCTTTCGGATAATTAAATTACCAACTTCATCTACGTAAGTTTCTAAATTTCGACTTTCGGCCCAGTTTTTTAGATACTCACGAAGCTGTTGTTCATGCTTTGAGGGACGCGGAATCGTACAAAGTGTTTGAAAATGCTGCCAAACAATTTGAGGAGATAAGTTTGAAAAATCAAATGGCACCATATATTTATACTCTCACAAATATTCTTAATAAACTTAGGTTTATTCAAAGATAAGAATTTATCAGCGCAGTTTTAGCCTTTATTAAAATCGACGCTGATAAATTAAAAATGACTCTAAATGTAGAATAGATTAGATATAAAAATCAAAGTTAAATTTCACGAACCAAACGGAAACCCCACATGATTGAACGGGCTTGTGAAGTTACATAAGCATTACGATAGGCAGTTCGTACGTTATAAGTGTTATATATCCATGCTCCCCCACGTAAAACTGGGAAGTTACACTGCCCATTATTTTCCTCACCCCAACGATGATTTACACTAGGAGCATTTTCATAATTTGCATGCCAGCAATCATCCACCCATTCTCGGGCATTGGCACTCATATCATATAAACCGAAATTGTTTGGTAAAAACTTCCCTACTGGTGACGTAAAAGGATAACCATCTGTGCAATTAAATAAACTCCAACCACTGGTTTGTGGTAGTGCTACAACTGTTGCTGGATCTAATACATTTGCATATTTACAAGCTTGGTCAAGATTAAGGTCATCTCCCCAATAATAGGCTGTTGTCGTTCCAGCACGAGCCGCATATTCCCACTCAACCTCTGTTGGTAAACGGTAAGTCTGGCTCGTTTTTTTAGATAACCATTTCGCGAATGCTCTTCCATCTTCACGGCGTACACATACAACAGGATCCTGAGGTGTCTGATTCATACCCGAATTATTTGGATTTAAATCATCTCGATACCACATATTGAAAACACCATTTCGCGTTTCCCAATTACGGCATCCTTCGACTTCCCAGCCAGTTTCCTTTTGGAAAGCCTGAAACTCAGCAATTGTTGTTTCATAAGTTGACATTGCGAATGGTTTTTCGACTTGTACTAAATGTTGAGGTAATTCATATGGCCGAGATTGAGCAGGGACATTTTGTTGCTCTTGCTCATTTATATTTCCGCCCATTAAAAAGCTACCAGCTGGAATAACCGTCATTTCTGGACAAAAACTATCTGAACAATCTTTAAATTTAGATTTTGCTGCCGTTAATTGATTAACATTGATATTGGTTAATGAAGCTAATTTAATTTCAGGATTCATATTAGGAGGGTTATTTATTTGACGAATTAATAAATTAATTGTTCCTTTCCACTCACTTAACATTTCTCTAAGCATAGCAGGCCGCTCAATACTTACTCCAGTTCCATCATAGTCAGGAGCATTACATCTCGCTCTTAATACTGTCGACTCATCAGTAAGCTGAGCTAGTTTGGGAATAATTTGATTATCAAGAAAGACTCCTAAATTATTTGAACTCGCGATATTGGCTCTTAGTTCTGCCGCTGATTTTTGAGCAATTGTCGCATCACCGATAACTTTAGAATAGACACTATCACATTGATTTTCTTGCCATACCAAAGTTTGTTTAAGATTCTCCAAGGAAGTAATTGTTTCTTCTAACAACTTCTGATTCTTTGAATTTATGGTTACATCTTTATCATCATTATTACAAGCTGATAATAAGGAGATAATCAATATACCAAAGCCTTTTGAATAATTACTAGAAATTATGTTCATGTTAATTCTCTGTAAAATAATATAAATAAAAAGAGGAAATTGATTAGTTGTTTGTTAAAAAGCATTTTTAAATTAATAGAAATTTAGATCAAAATTCAAACAATATTATTTTTTTGTTTGTTAATTTTTATTAAATAATGTCACTACAAAAATAAATAATTCTTATCAATATTAATAAATCAAAAGGGTGAACAAATATGTTCACCCTTTCTTCACAAAATATGCTTAATTGGTCAAGACTTCCAAACAAATTCGGAGAAACTCTGATCGGCTTTCAAACTATTTTCAACAGCCTGCGCAAGCTGACGAATAATGCTTTGTGTTTCGATTTTTTCAAACCAGTCTTGTTCTTCATCTGGATTGGCAGAAATTTCACACATCAAGTGTCCATCATGGTCTGTTTTCTGGCAAGTAATAGACAACGGCAAAAGATGATTATCAATGCTTACTTCTACTTTTTCATGCTCATGTACAATATGCTGTGCATCAAAACCATAATGCCCCAATTGTTTAAATAATAAGGCCGCTACATATTCTTGAGTGATATGGCATTCATTTGGTGGATGATCAAGCACCCCATGTTCTGGGCAACTGGCAATAAATTGTAATTTTTTCATCCTTTGTCCTAACACTATTATCATTATCTGCACTTAGCATAAGCAATAAACAAACAGCAGCCAAGCCTTTAGCTCGCTGCTGCCGTTGCTATTGTGTTAGCAATTATAAAATGTATTAGGTCAAAAGTTATTGGCTAACTTCAATCGTTAAACCTGCACGATTCGCCAACTCAGTAAATGTTGGGAAACTTGTAGCAACAGTTTCAGTACCATGAATTGTAATCGGACCAGAAGTACGAAGACCTGCCATACTAAAACTCATAGCAATACGATGGTCATGATGCGATTCGATTTCACCGCCAGCAAAGATTGGTGACCAATCGCCAGATTTGCCTTTTCCTTCGATAATGATGCCATCTTCAGTTGGTGTGCAGTCAATACCCATGATTTTTAAACCATCTGCCATAACTTGAATACGGTCAGATTCTTTCACACGAAGCTCTGCCGCACCTGTGAGTACTGTTTGACCTTCAGCACAAGCCGCTGCAATAAATAATGCTGGGAATTCATCAATTGCCAAAGGTACTTGATCTTCAGGCATATGAATACCTTTAAGGGTGCATGAACCTTTAATATGAATATCAGCAATAGGTTCGCCACCAGCAATACGTTCATTTTCAACAGTCAGGTCGGCACCCATCTGTTTTAAAATTTCAATTACACCTGTACGTGTTGGGTTAATGCCTACCGCTTCAAGTACAACGTCTGCACCCTCAGTAATTGCAGCACCCACCATAAAGAAAGCAGCAGATGAAATATCAGATGGTACTTGAATATTAGTACCTACTAATTTTCCGCCACCAATGAGTGAGATTTTATTACCTTCAGTTTTAACATCATAGCCAAATGCACGAAGCATACGCTCTGTATGATCGCGTGTTGGTTCCGGCTCAGTTACCGAAGTTTCACCTTCAGCCCATAAACCAGCAAGTAAAATACCAGACTTCACTTGAGCAGATGCCATAGGTAAATCGTATTGAATACCTTTTAATTGCTGACCACCAGTAATACTTACAGGTGGTGTACCTTTCTCGCCTGTTGTTTGAATTTGCGCACCCATTAAACGTAAGGGTTTAGCAATACGCTCCATTGGACGTTTAGAAAGTGATGCATCACCTGTCATAACAGAATCAAACTTTTGTGCAGAAAGCATACCTGAAAGCAAACGCATGCTTGTACCAGAGTTACCCATATACAATGCACTTGCTGGTGCTTTTAAGCCATGCATACCCACGCCATGAATGGTCACTTCACCATTTTTAGGGCCTTCGATGCTTACACCCATATCACGAAAAGCTTGTAAAGTTGCTAGAGCATCTTCACCTTCTAAGAAGCCAGTTACATGGGTGGTGCCTTCGGCAATAGCACCAAACATAATGGAGCGATGTGACACAGATTTGTCACCCGGTACGGTAAATTTACCTTTAAACGCCTTATTTCCCGGTAAGATACTGAATTGCTGTGTCACCTTATTTTTCTCCATTAAAGGTTTTTTGGCTAACATATGATTGAAATGTTGGCGTGCTGCCTGAGCATGGCCGAGTAAACCCATTAATGCATGAGAATCTTCGTTTTCAATCAATTTTCTAAGTACGGTAAGTTGCTTTTCGAAGCCATCTACAGCATTTAAGATAGCGGTTTTATTGGCAAAGAAAATGTCATGCCACATTTGAGGATCACTTGCTGCAATTCGTGAAAAGTCACGGAAACCACCAGCCGCATAACGGAAAATATCCAAGTTATCTTCACGGTTTGCAAGTTGCTCGACTAGATTAAATGCCATTAAATGCGGTAAATGGCTCGTATGTGCCAAAACCTCATCATGTTTAGCAACATCCATACAAATAACTTCAGCTTTAGCAGCTGACCAAAGTTGAATTAGTTTCTCAACAGCCCATTCTGCACTTGTTGGTAACGGCGTTAAAATCACTTTATGATTTGCAAAGAGATCGACTTTACCTGCATGAACACCCGTGTGTTCACTACCTGCAATAGGATGCCCGGGTACAAAACCCGTTGGTAAATCTTCACCAAATACAGCTTTTGCTGCATCAACCACATTACCTTTTGTACTTCCCACATCGGTCAAAATTGTGGTTTCTGACAAATAAGGTTTAATTTGCTCAAGCACTTTTTGTGTAGCACGTACAGGTAAGGCTAAAACAATTAAATCCGCCCCTCTCACGGCCTCTACAGGATCGGAAAATCCTTCTTGTATTAAACCAAGTAATTTTGCATCTTCTAAAGTTTTCTGTGAGCGTGTAGATGCCACAATAGTTGTCGCCAACTTTTCTGCAACAATAACGCGAGCCAAACTCGACCCAATGAGTCCTAAACCAATAAATGCAACTTTTTTAAATAGGGGTTGTGACATAACTTCAACTTTGCTTTTGCTCAAAGTTATTTAAATCTTTGAGCAATTTGTTTTTTAAGCTTAATGACATATTCCTTTGGATATATGTCATTATTCCAACGTAAGTAATTAAAGAACAGCAGCGGGATAAGAACCTAAAATACGAAGCTCTTTTACCATTGGACGGATATCATTGATTGCAGCAGCAACGTTTTCTTGATCGATATGACCTTCTAAATCGATAAAGAATACATAAGCCCATTTTTCAGGTAATGCTGGACGGGTCTCAATACTCGTTAAGCTAATATTATGCTTTGCAAACGGCGCTAAAATTTCTAATAAAGCACCTGCACGATCATGTGCTGAAATTAATAACGATGTTTTGTCATTACCACTTTGTGGAATTTTTTCACGGCCAATCACTAAGAAACGAGTGGTATTTTCCGGATTATCTTCAATATTGCTATGCAAGATTTCAAGATTATACATACCTGCTGCAATATCAGATGCAATTGCTGCTGAGTGCCATTCGTTGCGAATACGGCGTGCAGCTTCTGCATTTGAGTTTAAGGCAACACGTTCAACACCTGGATAATGCGCGTCTAACCACTGACGGCATTGCGCCAAAGTTTGCTGGTGCGCATAAATCTGTTTAATGCTGTCTTTACGCGTATTTTCAGAAACCAGGAATTGATGATGAATACGCAATTCAACTTCACCAATCACATTTAAATTCGATGTTTTAAAGCAATCTAGTGTGTGGTTCACAATACCTTCAGATGAGTTTTCAACTGGAACTACACCATAATGTGCACTACCCGCTTCTACTTCACGGAACACTTCATCAATAGTTGGTAATGGACGTACAACTGCATCTTTACCAAAATGTTTAAGCACAGCAGATTGCGTAAAAGTACCTTCAGGTCCTAAGAATGCAATGCTTTGCGGAGCTTCTAAAGCAAGGCAAGCAGACATAATTTCACGGAACAGACGCGCCATGGTTACATCAGATAAAGGTCCCTGATTGCGTTCCATAACTTTGCGTAATACTTGTGCTTCACGTTCAGGACGATAAAACAAAGGATTCTCTTCGGAAGCAAATTTAGCTTTAGCAACAGCTTCAGCAAGGCTTGCGCGGCGATTTAATAACTCTTGAATCTGTTGATCTACGCTATCAATATCTTCGCGAATTTGTTCTAAACTAAGAGAAGTCGTTTTGTTTTGATCATCGTTGATCATTGGAATGCAGCCTCAGAAAAATCATCTTTTAAACGAGAGTATAACAATAGTCGGCTTTGATTTGTTAGGCAATATCGGTGTACCGGCTATTTTCGTTAATCACTCTCAAACCTGTCAATAAGATTACTTTATTTGATAATGATTTTCATTTATTATTTTACTTATAACATTTTCTTAACTTTATTATGCTTAAACCATTTTTCTTTTTATCTTGTAGTTTTCTCTTGGGAACTTTAATAAGTACGCCTGTTTTGGCTCAACCTTCAATAAAAGATCAATCAAAAATCGTTTTTCAAAATAATCAGGCACAATTTCAAATCAAATCTAAAAATACAGGTCATGAATATCTAATTCAAATTTATAAACCGCCTGTGGCCCCGCCCCAACATGGTTACCCTGTACTTTATATATTAGATGGAAATGCAACTTTCCCTAGTGCTGCCAATATTGCTCAGTCAATTGGAGCAGGTTCGACCAAATTAGGTTTAGATCCGCTCATGATTGTAGCTGTTGGTTATCCACATCAAAAAACCTTTGATGTGCAAAAGCGTGCTTATGATTACACACCAGAACCTTCTGCCCAATTTCAAGCACACGGTAAATATAAATATGGTGGTGCTGATCAGTTCATTGCCTTTTTAAATAACGAACTCAAACCTGAAATTGCAAAACAGTTTCCGGTTAACAGCCAGCAACAAAGCCTCTATGGGCACTCTTTTGGAGGCTTGTTTGTGCTTTATCATTTTTTTCAAAAGCCAAATGCATTTCAGCGTTACTTCGCTGCAAGTCCTTCTTTGTGGTTTGATCAAGGCATGTTATTTCAACAGTTAGAACATTGGCAAAGTCAAAAACCAAATCATTTCCCTTTACTCATGACCACAGTCGGTACACATGAACAAGGTGGCCCTCTTACTCAACTGAATAATACGCTTAATGAAGCAGACTTTTTTAAAGCTTTAGAAAATAAACGTTCAAACGAATTTAGTTATTGGCATTTTTATAACCCTGCCGAACAACACATTACAAATTTGTATGCGAGCTTACCTAAAGCACTTATGTTTGCTTCTTGTCAAAATTTAGAAAGCTGTAAATCTTTATTTGATGGACCATTAGATCAGCCAGCCAAGTAAAAACATAATTACATTTAAAGCTGATTATTTCGTTGTTCTTAAAGATAGCCCTCTTAATGCATGGATTGGTTATACTGACCCAATATGTCATAACAACAGTAAAATAGAATGAATAAAATTATTGTTTTAAGCCTATTGGGTTTTACAACTTTTAGTTTAACGGCTTGCGGCGGTTGTCCAATAATTGCAGGTTGCAATGGTACTGATAATTCTCCGTACTATATGACGACTGTCAGTAATCAAATTCGTGGTATTCCAATCCCACCTCAAACCAAGCTGACCTATCAATCGCAAAATTTCAGACAGAAATTTGAGCAAACACATGCTTTAAAAGAAAAAAATTTATCAGGCATTGCATTACCAGAAAATACAGCAATCATTTGGGGAGGTATGCCAGTAGATATGTTTATACAATTTTCTAATCCCGAAATGAAAGGCTTCTCGGTCTATCCAGCACGAGGATTTAAAACAGAATTATCAAATGAGTTTTTACATTTATGGAAAAGCTGTGAAAGTGATTTAGACATTAACTTAAAGAATCCAAATGACTGGTCATTTAATCCTGAAAATATGGAAATAACGGGTTGTGGCATCAATCAAAAACGTAGCAAATATACCGAAGACTCTTTTCGTCAAGATGAAGCCGATGCATTTTTAATAAAGATCAATCAGGCCTTACACAAGTTACCCAAGCAACAAGACTATCCTGTCATTTATCGAACTAACAAATAGGTAATATAAAAAAGCCTACTCAAAGGTAGGCTTTTTTTAAAACTATTTAATTAGGCTTTACCAATTAAGCCACGCGCTACGATTTCTTTCATAATTTCATTTGTACCACCGTAAATACGCTGAATACGAGCATCTACAAAGAAACGTGAAATTGGATATTCAGTCATATAACCATAACCACCAAAAAGTTGCAGCAAGTTGTCAGCTACTTTCATTTGCATATCCGTACTAAAACTTTTAAGTGCGGCTGCTGTTTCCACATCTAGCTTACCTTCTTGATATAGAGCAACATTTCTCTCGTAAAAAGCAGCCGTAGCAAGCTCATCAATTTTTGCTTGAGCTAAAACAAAACGCGTATTTTGGAACTGTGAAATAGGCTGGCCAAATGCATGACGTTCTTTTACATAAGCCGTTGCCAAATCAATTGCACCACGAATAGCACCAATAGCGGTAGATGCAATGGCTGTACGTTCACGTGGTAACTCTTGCATTAAGTAAGCAAACCCCTGCCCAGCTTGACCGAGTAACTGGTTTTTAGGAACCTTAACATTGTCAAAAAATAGCTCAGAAGTATCTTGAGAATGTAAACCGATTTTGTCGAGGTTGGTACCTTTCTTAAAGCCATCCAAATGTGTATCTGCCAATAATAACGATACCCCTTTCGCACGCGCTTGAGGATCGGTTTTTACTGCAAGCACCACAAGGTCAGCATGTTGACCATTTGAAATAAATGTTTTTGATCCATTTAGTAAATAATGGTCATCTTGCAAAATGGCGCTCGTACGCATTGATTGTAAGTCTGAACCAGCACCCGGTTCAGTCATACCAATTGCCCCAACCACTTCACCAGTTACCATTTTCGGCAACCAATATTGTTTTTGCTCTTCTGTACCAATATGTAAAATATAAGGTGCAGCAATTTCAGAGTGACATGAAATAGCAGTTGATAATGCACAAAAACCAGCTCGAGCAGACTCTTCAACTAACATTAATGAATAGTAAGTTGGAACCCCATAACCGCCATATTCTTCTGGGACATCCACACATAAAAAGCCATTTTCGCCCAGTTGATTCCACACTGAACGCGGCATAATTCCTTCACGTTCCCATTGGTCGTAATGTGGAGCAATATGCTCATTCATAAAACGTTTAAAATTATCACGGAATAATTCTAAATCTGCATCATATGCCAACATAATATTTTCCTTCGGCTTTATTGTTTTATCGAATCTCATTGCTGTGCATGCTAATCATTTTTTTAGTTACTGTCATGGCATAGCTGCTCATTTAAACTGTACTTTTCAGTCAGCCAATAAAAAAGGAAGCTTAGCCTCCTTTTTTATTACGATAAATGATTAGTGAGATGCCTCAGCAATTACACTTTTTTGCTCAAGCATTTTTCTATCTACTTCATCTGGATTATTCAGTGCATCATTTAGTTTATCTTTATCTAATGCACCTACCCATTTCGCAACCACAATCGTTGCTAAAGAGTTACCAACAAGGTTCGTTAAAGCACGTGCTTCTGACATGAAACGGTCAATACCTAAAATCAATGCCAAACCTGCAACTGGTATATGACCAACAGCAGATAAAGTTGCAGCCATAACAATAAAACCAGAACCCGTTACACCCGCCGCACCTTTAGATGAAATTAAAAGTACCAATAGCAAAGTAATTTGATGCTGGATATCAAGCTGTGTATTTGTTGCCTGAGCAATAAAGATTGCAGCCATGGTCAAATAAATTGAAGTACCATCGAGGTTAAATGAATAACCTGTTGGGATAACTAAACCAACCACAGACTTTTCACAACCTGCGATTTCAAGCTTACGTAGCATACGTGGTAGAACTGACTCAGAAGAAGATGTACCAAGTACAATTAAAAGTTCTTCACGAATCAAACGCACCATTTTAAGAATGCTAAATCCACTCAAACGGCTGATGGTTCCTAATACCAAGAAAATAAATAATAAACAGGTAATGTAGAAACAGAGGATGAGCTGGCCCAACTGTACCAGTGAACCCACACCATATTTACCGATAGTAAACGCCATTGCCCCGAATGCACCTAATGGAGCAAGCTTCATGATCATATTTACAATGTTAAAGAACACATGAGCAATTTGATCAATTAACTTTAAAACTGGACGTCCTGCATCACCTAGCTTATGCAGTGCAAAGCCAAATAGAATGGCAAAAAGAAGGACCTGTAAGATTTCACCATTTGCAAATGCACCCACTACTGTATCTGGGATGATATGCATTAAGAAATCAACGGTAGATTGTGACTCACCAGAAGTGACGTATTTTTGGATACCTGAAGTGTCCAGAGTCGCAGGATCAATATTCATTCCTACGCCTGGCTTTGCGATGTTAATCACCACAAGGCCAATCAGAAGTGCGATTGTTGAAACGATCTCGAAGTATAACAACGCAACACCGCCAGTTTTACCCACTGACTTCATACTTTCCATACCAGCGATACCACTGACCACTGTACAGAAAATAACAGGTGCGATGATCATTTTAATCAAACGAATAAAAGCATCACCTAATGGCTTGAGTTGCTCACCTAAACCTGGAATATGGTGTTCAACACCATTCACTATTTGCGTTGTACTTGGTGAGAAATGCCCAACCAGAACACCCGCAATAATCGCAATAATCACTTGAAAATAAAGTGATTTATAAATCGGTTTTTTAGCCATAACTTTACTTCAATCTATATTTCCAAGTCCGTTGGAAATATCAAAATGAAACGTCTATTCTTTACGAATACACAGCCCTAACCTTTCACATAAACACCGCAAAAGGGAAACGGTTTTTTGGGAACAAAAAACCTTCCTACTACCTCAATGAAAACGAAATACAGTTTTCTAAAACAGGAGAATACCTGAAGTTTCCAACCACTTTGAGTAGCCAGAAATAACCTCTTACTTTTCCAATAAAAAGCTGAAGATATAGGAGAATCACATAAAATTATGATATGAGTGCTCAAAAAAGCACGTGAAAGTTTACTCGAATTAAATAGCAATTCGGTTAAAATTTTGGCTAATACGCACAAAAAACACTCATGCAGCCTTAAGACTTTAGTATGAGAAACACTTTTGATATTTTTTCAGCAGTTTTTTATGTCATATTGATAAGTCCTTGTAGACATTTCATTTTGAGCTGTCTCCCCCTTATTTTTACTGTTTTGAATTGCCATGAATACTAAACGTAATATCTATAAAGATGCTGAACATCCCTTTGCTCAATATGTCCGTATTTTAGGTAAGGGGAAAACCGGCTCTCGCTCACTAAGTTATGAAGAGGCCTATCAGGCTTTTACCATGATTTTAAAAGGTGAAGTTCTTGATGTTCAGTTGGGTGCTTTTTTAATGCTGCTACGTGTTAAAGAAGAGTCCATTGATGAGCTTGCAGGCTTTGTACAAGCCACCAAAGACCAACTTAATTTTCAACCTTTAGATGTGGACTTGGACTGGTCATCTTATGCAGGCAAGCGGAAACATTACCCTTGGTTTTTATTAGCAGCTCTTACTCTTGCTCACCACGGCTATAAAATCGTCATGCATGGCGCTTCTGGACATACGATTAACCGGGTCTACACCGAACAAGTTTTGCAATATTTAGATTATAAAATTTGCCATTCTGAACAAGAAGTCCGCACACAATTGGCCGAACAGAATTTTGCTTACTTACCATTAGATGTAATTTCACCTGTTTTAAGCGATTTAATTTCTTTAAGAAATGTCATGGGTTTACGCTCACCTATTCACACTTTGGCTCGTCTCATTAACCCATTTTATGCAAAAGCTACCTTACAAGCGATATTCCATCCCGCGTATAGAACCTCTCATCAACATAGTGCGCTTCGCTTAGGCTATCAAAATAGTGCAGTCATTAAAGGTGAAGGCGGTGAATTTGAGCGAAACCCCGATGCTAAAACCCTGATTTGTGGTATTAAAAATGGTGAGCTCTATGAACATGAGTTACCAAAGCTTACGCCTGAACGTAGTCCAATTGAAGAAGAGTTAGACTTAGCCACCTTTAAAGCGGTCTGGCTTGGAAAGCAAAATCATGAATATGGGGAAATGGCCGTAACAGAAACTATAAGTATTGCGTTATATACCATGGGCGTTGTTTCTAATTTCGAGGAAGCGATGCAAAAAGCAAAAGTGTTATGGGAAACACGTAATTCAAGCCAATAAAACTAATATAAGACCATACAGCCTTCTATAGCATGTTTTTCTTATATTGCTACATATAGGCAATACTTACTTTTCAAAGATGAAAAGTAACAAAAATCTTTTGTTGAGCAAACAGTACTTCCATGTACTGTTGCTCAACTGGCGACATCCATGTCGCCGACGCGATAGCAAATGCTAACTAGGATTTATTCTTTTGTTTTAAAATACGGTTTTAAACAAAACGAATCGGTTTAAATTCAGGCTCATGCTTGTGATGATCATCTTCACAAACCTCACCCTCTTCTTTTGTACCACGGTCAATATAACCGCTACGCTGTTCTTCCGGTAAGTTCTTTAACTCCCAAGCAATCACAGCTTGCATACATGTTTCGCGCTGCTCTTTCGTTAAAACAACACCATTTGGCCATTTACCAATTTCTACTGCTGTTTTTAAACGCTCTACAATTTCAGGGTTTAAAACAGATAGCATTTGTTCAATATTCATGATTCATCTCTTTGAAAAGATTCAAAATCTTGGTTCCAACCCAGTTTGGTACGACAAGCCATATAGAAATCATAACCTGGTGGGTGTAATAAACTTAATTTAAATGGGTGTTTGCGGATGTGCAAACTGTCACCAACATTGAGCGATACACTATGTTGCCCATCTGCACTCACCATCGGTAATACCCGATTTTCGCGAATGACGATTTTAATTTCACTTTGCCCACCAACTACGATCGGGCGTGAAGATAATGTATGGGGGTGCATAGGGACTAATGCAATAGCATCCATACTCGGATGTAAAATTGGACCACCACCTGACAATGCATAAGCAGTTGATCCTGTCGGGGTCGAAACAATTAAACCATCACTATGCTGACGGTAAACATACTGACCATCAATATTAAGTTCAAAGTCGATCATATGTACCGACTTACCTGAGTGTAGTACAACGTCATTTAAAGCAATTGCATCATAAATGACTTCACCATTAGTACGTACTTCCATTTCAAGCAAGAAACGGCGATCAAGTTGGAAATGACCTTGTAATACCTGATCAAGTTTAAAAATAGCTTCCGCAGGCTTAATATCGGTTAAAAATCCTAAACGCCCACGGTTAATACCAATGACAGGTGTATTGTAGCGAACTAAAGCTCTAGCTGCATGAAGTAAAGAACCATCTCCACCTACTACAATCACCAGATCAGCAACTTCACCTAATAAGTGACGACTAACAACTTGTGCATGATCATAGGGCACTAATTCGGCAGTTTCCTGATCAAAAATGGGGTTTAGGCCTAAACTTAGCAAATGGTCATGAATTAAACATAGTGTTTCTACAACTGATGATTTATCCGGTCGACCAATTAACCCGACGTTTCTGAAGGACTTATGTGAAATTTGCACGAATGAGTAAGCTCCGCTGCGATTCTACGCTATCATAACATTAACCTGATTAATTTAAAAAAAACATAACAACAAGATGCTGTAAAATTCAATCTAAGTTTTCCATTTATTCACAGTTTTATCATTGCAAATTGATGACAAGCTATCGCATCATTAACGTATTGTTTAGGGTTTTATCTCATTTATATGAAGTTTGAACGTGGTATCGGTTTCTTCGCGCTAATTTTTTCCATATTGGTGATTGGTGCTTTTATTGCTCTTAGTATCTATCTGATTCGTTTAGATAATATTATCCGTGAAAAATTTGAAGGACAGCGCTGGGACATTCCTGCCAAAGTGTTCGCTCGGCCTTTGGAAATTTATAATAATGCCCCAATTACTCAAGCAAATTTTACCCAAGAATTAAAATTATTAGGTTACAAAATTTCAAGTAATTATGACAAGTCTGGAACCTTCGTTGCTCAAGGCAGCAACATGTATGTACATACACGCGGTTTTGACTATGGTGATAGCGTAGAACCAGAACAAGTTTTAGAACTTAGCTTTGCAAATGACCAAGTTGCAGAGGTACGCAGTACAAAACCTTCTTCAACAGGTGTGGCTCGTTTAGAACCTTTACTGATTGGGGGGATCTATCCTCAGCATAATGAAGACCGTGTTCTGATCAAACTCAATAATGTTCCTAAACCACTCATTGAAGCTTTAATTTCTACAGAAGACCGTAATTTCTACCATCACCACGGTATTTCAATTCGTGGTACAGCACGTGCTTTGGTGAGTAATGTCACTGGAGGACGTCGCCAAGGTGGTTCAACCCTGACACAACAGTTAGTCAAAAATTTCTATCTAACCCCTGAACGTACATTAAAGCGTAAAGTTAATGAAGCATTAATGGCTTTACTTATTGAGCTTCATTACAGCAAAGATGAAATTTTAGAAGCTTATTTAAATGAAGTAAATTTAGGCCAAAATGGTAACTATTCAATTAATGGTTATGGCTTGGCTTCGCAGTTTTATTTTGGTTTACCACTTCGGGAACTTAATGTCGCGCAACAAGCTTATTTAGTCGGTTTAGTTCAAGGGCCATCTTTATATAACCCTTGGAAAAACCCTGAAGGAGCAAAAAATCGTCGCGATACAGTATTGAATAACATGCGTGTAATGGGTTATTTAACTCAAGCCGAATATGAAACTGAAATTGCACGTCCTTTAGGTGTTCTCAGCAAGCCAAGCTTAGGTCCTGCAAAATTCCCTGATTTCCTAGATATTGTGCGCCGTCAGTTACGTACCGAATATCAAGAAAGCGATTTAACTAATCAAGGATTACGTATTTTTACGACCTTGGACCCAATTGCACAAACTCAGGTTCAAGATGCATTTAAAGCATCTGTAGAACGTCTTACTCAAAGTAACCCTGCCCGCTTGAAAAACTTGCAAGGTGCGGTACTGATTGCACATCCTGAAAACGGTGAGTTGATTGCAGCCGTTGGCTCAACTCAAGATTTTACTGGCTTTAACCGTGCTTTAGATGCAAAACGTCAAGTCGGTTCTTTATTGAAGCCAGTTATTTATTTAAGTGCAATTGAGTCTGGACGTTATAACTGGGCAAGTAAGATCGAAGATGCTCCTATTAGCATTCCGGTAGATGGCGGTAAAAGTTGGACACCGAAAAACTATAGTGGCGGTGGGCATGGCGTTGTAAGTTTAAGTGAAGCCTTAGCAAACTCTTACAACCTATCTGCAGTTCGTCTAGGTCAAGAATTTGGGTTATCTACATTTACCAACAACTTAAGAAAATTTGGCGTTGAATCACCAATTCCAGCCTACCCTTCTATTTTCCTTGGTGCAGTTAATATGTCACCAATGGAAGTACTCGGTATTTATGAAAACTTCGCTACAGGTGGCTTCAAATATCCAACTCGTGCGATTCGTTCTGTGGTAGATGCAAATGGCCGTTTACTTGATCGTTATGGTTTAAACGTACAACAAACCATTGACCCTTCGGTTGGCTATATCATGAACTATGGCCTACAACAGGTCATGTCATCAGGTACGGGCCGCGCAGCGTATAACAGCTTGCCTCCTACTTTAAAATTGGCTGGTAAATCAGGTACAACTAACGATACACGTGACTCATGGTTTGCCGGTTATTCGGGGAACCATGTCGCTGTAGTATGGTTAGGTCTAGATGACAACAAAGTAACTGGCTTAACAGGTTCATCTGGTGCATTACCAGTGTGGATTAATGTGATGAAACAATTACGTCAAACACCAGTAAATCTACGTCAGCCAGACACGGTACAGTGGCAATGGATTGACCATGCAACAGGTGATTTATCAGCACAAGCTTGTGCTGGCGCGATGTATATCCCTATGCTGACACATACGGTTCCGCATCGTGCTACGCCATGTGGAGCACCGTATTATCAAGTTGATCCAACATACGCACCACAAAGTGATAACACAGCACCAGCTTCTCAACCGGATAATAGCGATAGCTATATTCGTGAGAGTGAAAGCCAGATGGAACAAGATCTGTCGAATAACACACGAGTGATTTCTAGTGGTAGTTATAACAACTAAGCATTAACAGGAAACAGGATATGTTAAAGAAAGGTGTTTTTTATATTGGTGCTGTACTTATGGTCGGCTGTACAACTTTACCGGATCATTCAGCTCCAAAAGAGAAAACCCCTCCTGTTACTGAAAAAAAGAATGCTGAGACACCATCTGGTGTAAAAATTACACCCTATGATCATCCAGATATTCAACGTAAAAGTTTACAGGTGATTGTTCCTCAGCAGAAAAAGCCCCAACGCTTTAATGATGATGGAAGCCAGTTACCAGCTTTTAAAACTTTAATGCAAAAAACTGAGCAAGCTTACAAAAACCAGCAATGGTCAGATGCAGAGCGCTACGCCCTTCAAGCCCAGCGTTTAGCTCCACAGGCCGCCGAGACTTATTTATTTCTTGCACTGACTGCAAATCATAAACAGCAATATGCTAATGCTGAGTCTCTTGCAAGACGTGGTTTAAGCTTTGCTCAGAGCCAAGCGATGAAAAAACAGCTTTGGCTAACCATTTTAAAAGCGGGTCAACAACGTAATAACCCAAAAACTGTTCAGGAAGCTCAGCAAGCATTAAAAGCGCTCTAGCTTTTAATGCTTTTATGTCTTTTTAAAAATTACGAATACCTGCCAAGCCATACGCACCATATTGCTGTGCTGTGGCTAAATCATCAGGACTCATGCCCCCTAAAGCAAAGACGGGAATCTGGCATTTGTCAATTAAGTCAGCAAAACGATCCCACCCTAATGCGATAGCGCCAGGATGGGTCTCTGTTACTTTGACAGGGCTTACAAAAACAGCATCACAACCAATTTGCTGAGCATGCTGTAAAGAAACCGCATCGTGGCAAGCAGCAATAAAGCTTACTCCCACTTCTAAGTCGCCTTTATGCAAACTCATTAATTGCGACTGTTTAAGATGTACTGTTATTATACGGCTTTTTAAATCAGGTTTTAGTTTGTGCCAAACATCGACATTCATGATTAATTTTGAAAGCTGATTTGTATCTAAAAGAGCTAATTTTTCTAGATCATCCTCACTAACATTATCTTTTTCACTGCGCCAATACACTAAAGTTTCATCATTTTCGGGTAGTGTGAGCGTAGCGCTAATTTTAATAAAATGCGGCCAATACAATCTTTTAATAATATCTTTATTGGCTTTCGGGAAGTTTAAGTTAACTAGCTGATCACGCGTATACCATGTCCAAGGCTGATGAATAAGATTTAATAATTCATCAGGTACATAGCTATGGAACAAATGAAGGTTGACGATAATGTCATCATATTCATGGTGAATATAATCAAACTGATGCCAATCTTTTAAACCAATACCGACTTCTTCATAAATTTCACGGCGGCATGCTTCTTCAGGCGTTTCACCCTGCTCAACCTTTCCTCCTGGAAACTCATGCTTTCCACCTTGATGCTGCTGTTCACCACGCCATCCAACTAATATTTTTCCGCGATGAATTAAGATAGCTATTGCGACATCGACTATCGGTTTAGGCATTTTTCTACTCACTCAAATTTTTCCCAAGTGTAAGCAAATTTTATCAATTTATAAATTCTTTAAAATCTCATTGACAGATCTATTCGATAATGATTATCATTTAAATCGTTCAAGAATATACCACGGAGCATAACAAATGAACGCACCTTTTAGCTTATTTACTCGTAACACTGACTCAGCTCATGCCTTACCAATGCTGCATTCTAACAACCTATTTGCATTAGGTCGTGAAATCCGAATTATGCATGCTGGCGAGGAATACCGACTACGCCTTACTCGTAATAACCGTCTCATTTTAACTAAATAAGAACTACCCTCGCGTTTCAATAATATTCGTGGGAAAACAAAAAATGGATAGCATGGGCAACCATGCTATTTTTGTATTTCATGATTAAAAAGCAATGTCACTTCAACTTTTAAACCACCTTGGTTTGCATGCATAAATTGCAGTTCCCCACCATGGAGTTGAATAATTTTTTTAGTAATTGATATTCCTAATCCTGAGCCTTGTTGCTGCGTACCTAATACACGAAAAAAACGCTGTCCTAAACGTCTTAAAACTTCATCATCTACGCCATTTCCAGTGTCTTCTATAGAAATTTTTAGTTGTTGCTGATAATGACTGAGCTCAACATAAATAAACCCCAACGTAGGACTATAGCGAATAGCATTATCAAACAGATTTCTAAAAGCAATGAAAAGTAATTCTTCATTTGCAAATATTTTGGTTTCATTTGACAAAATATTTGTCTCAATCATCATTTGTTTGGCTTGTGCATCCATGCTTACAGTTTCAATTACTCGAGCCAATAGATGGTTTAAATCAATCACACTCTTAAAGAGTTCTGGTTGTTCTATTTCATTAGGTTCCAAACGAGCAAGAAGCAGTAAATTTTCAAGAATTTTGGTACTTCTTGAAACATCTTCTTGGATGCGTTCAAAGTCTTGATCAAGCTCTGGAATATGCTGATATTTACGTTGTAAAACTTGCAGACGCATTTGTATAGCAGATAAAGGTGAACGTAACTCATGTGATGCATCTGCTGTAAAGCGCTGTTCAGCAACGAGTGCCCTTTGGAGTCTTGCAAGTAACTGGTTTAATGCATCTATGACGGGTTGAATTTCTGTAATGACATCTGGGTCTTGAATCGGTTCTAAATTTGATGCGGTTTTTTGAGCAATACGTTTAGAGAGTAGATTGAGAGCCGCCAATTGTTGTTCAGTACGCCAACTTACAATGACCCATTGTAGTAGCCAGAACAAAACCATAAGACCACTATATCCAGCGAGTGCTTTGAGTACCTCTTCAACACGAGTACTCATGGGTTGAAAAACCTCAACTTGCAGCTCTGAATCTTTTTGTTGTGCGGCCAGACTACGCCATAATTGACCATCAAACCAAAAATATGAAAAACCGTTTGATAAATTGCCTTGTTCAAAAAGTTCATGTTGGTAGGTATGAGAATGAGTAAGCAATTGACCAGAATTTAATAATTCATACTGAATATCAAACTCATCACTGAGCTCGTCAAATTGTCTCATAGAATGTTTAGAGAGATCAGAAACCAGTAAGGTATCTGAAATTTCATCCATGATTTCATCTTGCACTGACATGTTGTGATAAATCGAAAATATGGTAAGCAAACTTAAAGCGAGCAGTCCCACCACGATACTGCTCCACATAGTGGTTTTAACCAGTTGAGACTGCAAAGAGGAGCGATTCGTTTTCATTTTAAATCTCCCATACGGTAGCCTAGTCCCCGTATGGTTTTAATACTGCTACTGCCGATTTTTTTTCGAAGTTGATAGATAAAAACCTCTATTGCATTACTTTCAATCTCGTCCCCCCATGCATAGAGCGCTTCTTCTAATTGATCCCGAGTAACAATATGTTCAGGATGAACCATGAGCTTACGTAAAATTTGGAACTCTTTCGCTGTTAAATCAATAGAATTTCCGGCCAACGATACAACTTTTGCTTGAGTATCGAGATGTAAATCTCCCCATATTAAAAGCGATTGCTGAGTTAAAGTTTGATTACGTAATTGAGCACGGATTCGGGCAGATAACTCTTCTAGGCTAAAAGGTTTAATCAAGTAGTCATTTGCGCCTAAATCTAGTCCCTCTACCCGGTCATGAATGCTGTCACGCGCTGTAATAAAAATGACAGGTACATTTTTTTGTTTATAACGGATTGTTGTTAAGACTTTTTCACCTGCCAGTTGAGGTAAACCTCGATCAAGTAAAATACAATCATAGTCATGCTGCTCAATCGCAGTAAGGGCATAATCACCTCTTTCGACCCAATCGACTTGATAGCCATCTAACTCTAACCAAGATTGAATACTTTCCGCTTGAGAGCGATCATCTTCTGCAAGCAAAATTCTCATCTATTTTTCCTGTTATATTCTGTCTTGATCTTGCCAAGCCTTTATTAAAAAAGCAAAGCCGCATCATCAGTGCGGCTATAAATATTATAAGTAAAGTCCAGTGCTTAAAACTGGATTTGTTCTACATCAATTTCTACATGTTTTGAGGGTTTAAAGTCTATATCTACTTCACCAACTAAACCAATATTAGTTGTTGGGGAAATAGGATGACCTTGCCAAAGCTCATCATCTACATTAATAGTGATAGTACCTGTTTTGTCTCGGAACTGATATTTCTCATCTCCAATAGATTTCACGACTTGTCCATGTAGTTTTACAGGCGTATCGTCTTTTGCCGTTAATGCTTGCTTAACAGTAGTGACCGTTGCAGATATAGCCGCTGCTTGACTCATAGATATAGGAGCTAGCGCTATACCAGTAAGCGCTGTCATCAAGATCACTTTAAATGCTTTCATAAAATCACCTATTTGATTACATCTTGGAATGACATCAGTAAAACAAGCATAAATGAGGTGAATCTTAAGAAAAGTTTAGTTTAATGGAACAACTCTTAATACCTCTTCTAAAGTGGTAAGCCCTTCAATGACTTTATGTGCTCCCGCAATTCTCAAAGGCTCTACACTTTCTTTTTTGGTTTGGCTTCGTAGTTCATTTAATGTCGCATGGCTGCTAATAAGATGCTTAAGCTCAAGACTAACTGGCATAAACTCATAAATACCAACTCGACCTTTATAGCCCGTATGTCGGCATTGTTCACACCCTACTGCTTGATAAACTTTTTCGGGCATTTCCATAATATAGTCAAATGTTAGGTGCTGCCATTCTTCCTCATTTATATGAGTTTCTTGTTTACAGTGTGGGCAAAGTCGTCGCACTAAACGCTGAGCCAATACCCCTAAAATAGTCGCTGCTGTTAAAAAAGGTTGCACACCCAAATCATGTAAACGAGTCAAACTAGACGGCGCATCATTGGTATGTAAAGTTGACAGTACCAAATGCCCTGTGAGTGCCGCCTGAATGGCCATATTCGCAGTGTCTTGGTCACGAATTTCCCCAATCATAATAATGTCTGGATCTTGACGCATCAGGGCACGCACACCATCAGCAAAGCCCAGCTCAATTGCATTATTGACCTGCATTTGGTTAAAACTAGGCTCTAGCATTTCAATCGGGTCTTCAATGGTACAGACATTGACCTGCTCGGTTGCAAGCTGCTTTAAAGAAGAATATAGCGTTGTGGTTTTACCAGAACCTGTTGGACCAGTAACCAAAATAATGCCGTGACTATTTTGTGTTATGCGTTGCCACTGTTGTAATAAAGACTGATCAAAACCCAATTGCTGAAAAGAACGTACCAGTACATCTGGGTCAAAAATACGCATAACCAGTTTTTCACCAAATGCAGTCGGCAAAGTTGATAAACGTAGTTCGGTTTCTTGTCCTTTCGGTGTCCGTGTTTTTAATCGACCATCTTGCGGTTTACGTTTTTCCGCTACATTTAATCGCCCTAAAATTTTAATTCGGGAAATCACGGCAGTCAGTGTATTTGAGGGCATGTTATAAATGGTATGTAAAACACCATCAATACGGAACCGAACTTTGCCATTGTCTTTACGCGGTTCCATATGAATGTCACTGGCACTTTGTTCAAATGCAAACTGTAAAATCCAGTCGACCAATTTCACAATGTGTTGATCATTGGCATCAGGGTTTTGGCTATCGCCAAGCTGTAAAAGTGCTTCTACCCCTTTGTTATCACGGTCATGAGCAGCATCTTTCTGAGCTGAATTTACCGCACGGCTAACCTGATAATATTCTCGCAAATAACGTTGCAACTGTTCGGGATTAAGCAATACCCGTTCAATTTTCTTCGGTGCCAGGCTTCTTTCCAAATTGTTTAACCAATCTGTTTTAAAAGGCTGGTCGGTACCAATCACAATTCGGTCCGCATGGACTTCTACAGCTAAAATATGGTTTCGAATTGCAAACTCTTGTGACATGACTTGAGTTAAAGCGCTTACATCTGCTTTTAAAGGATCAATCACAAATAATGGTAATTGCGCTCGATCGGCAAACCATTGGCACAGGCGGTTTAAACTTAAATGTGCTTGTACGTGCTGTTGGTCTTTTAAATTAAAATGTGCAATCCACTGTAATGGATGCCATTTCAATTGATCTTTTTGTCTATTTGTCGTTTGTACCAGTAATTTGTCCCGTTCAGTAATACGGCCTTCTTGTAATAATTGTTCTAGGCACCAATGTGCGTCTATTTCTACATGTGCATTCATGTGTTATCCCCAATATATTTTTATAATATAGCAGAGATGTTTTAGATTTAGCTGGTCTAGAAATCTTCAAATTTAGCTTTTAAATATCTTTTAACTTCAATTAATTAAACCAATTCTCAACTTAGATTTTTTTTGTGGCATAGATCATATTTATAAAGATATTTATTATGATAGTTTGATTAAAAAAGAGACTAGGATCAATACAATAAAAAGCATAAACTGGACATGAATATATGATTTAAAAATGACTGACATCTACATATAACAATAAACCTAAGAGGAAGTATTATGAATCTTCCAATGACAATGTCATTACAAACTGCATCATTTGAAGAATTTATCACTATCATTGCTGCTGCATTAGGCTGCGGGTTATTAATTGGTCTGGAGCGCGAAAGAAGTAAGTTAAAACACGAATATAAAACTTTCGCGGGTTTTCGATCTTTTGCAATTAGCTCCCTACTCGGAGCAATCTGCTTTTTATTTGGTACTGAAATTGGAATTGTAGGTGCTCTACTTATAGGAGCGATCAGTATTGTCTCTCTTAAAAATCAGCCTAATGATCCTGGTGTCACCACAGAACTTGCCTTTATTATGACTTACTTCATCGGGGCGCTTTGTATTTGGAATATTTCGCTGGCTGCAGGACTTGCCGTCATCATAACGATTATCTTATTGGCAAAACAATCTATGCATGGCATAGCCAGTCAATGGATTACCGAATCAGAATTGCGCGACGGGATTTTTTTACTGGCATTACTTTTAATTGCCTTACCCTTAGTTCCCAATAAACCTTTTTGGGGCCCCGTTCTAAACCCACATGTCATTTTAAAATTACTGACTTTAATTTTATTTGTGCAAGCCCTCGCACATATTGCAAAGCGGCTTTTGTCTTCTAAAAATGCTTTATTACTCTCTTCTTTAGCATCAGGTTTTGTTTCAAGTACCGCCACTATCGCGAGTCTGGGCTTGGAAGTACGCTCTGGTCGTGCAAATGCCAAGACAAATGCAGGTGCAGCATTAATGTCATGTGTTTCCACATTGGTACAAACCTTAATTATTGTCGTCGGTATAAGTTTGGCATGGTTCAAATTCATTATATTTCCAACACTCATTGCATTGGCTTTTTTAGCAGTATGGGCCTTCATTTTATTACGCAAGGCAGAGCCAAGTGCGACTTCACCCGAGCTAGATTCCAGAATGTTTAGCTTAAAAGAAGCAATTATTATTGCAGGGACACTTACCCTCATTCAGGCAGGCGTTTATGGTCTAAGCCTATATTTAGGTAATGCAGGCTTAATCGCAGGGACCTTACTCGCATCTTTGTTTGAAATACATGCAGCTATTGCAGCAGTGATTGTACAAGGTGAGCCAAATAACGCTCATACCTCACTACTCATTGCTTTCATGAGCGGCTTTGCTGTTCATGCAATTGCCAAGAGCATTAACTCGGCTATTTCTGGTGGAATGCGTTATGCCCTTGCTTTTATTCCTGCCCAAATTTTGCATATGACAATATTTATTGGCTTGCTCTGGATGAACATACATTGGTTCTAAAACGGCTTTATTAGATAAGCGATTTATCTTTCGCTATATCAACAACTGTAATGACATTGCCATTCACTTTAAAATGAATATCAAAATTCGAAAATTTCATTTTATAGACGCGTTCAGGGTCTTCTTGATAGGCAGGTCTAGGATCTAACGTCAATACTTGTTCTAATTCATCAAGATATTGCGTATTAATTTTTTTATTCTTTAAAAGATATTGCTGGGTAGTGAGTGCAGTTTCCGACCATATGACCGACTTTCGTTCGGGTTCAGCCTGCGCATAACCACTTTGAGCATCAACAATGGCATCTGAATATTGAATATAAGGTTTAATATCTAAAATTGGCGTGCCATTTAATAAATCACTGCCTGTAACGTACACTCTTAATAACTTACCGACTTTTTCAATCTTTTTTAAACGTACTACAGATAAACCCACAGGCGCTGGACGATACATACTGCGTGTTGCAAACACACCAATTTTTTCATTGCCCCCTAAACGTGGCGGACGAACCTGAGGCCGAAACTTAGTTGCAGTCTCCTGATTTTTATTGTCATGAAACTGCCAAATGAGCCAAAGATGACTAAATTGCTCAATTCCCTCAAAAGCCAACAAGTCGTTATAAGGTTCTACCATCTCGATATAAGATTCGATATTAACCAAATTAGGCTGACGTGGAATACCAAATTTTTCTCGAAAAGGTGAGCACATGTGCCCGACTATTGGGAAGGTGACAGAATTCATCATCACTTTTTCTTATAAACACAATTAAATATATTCAGTTTATCGGGAATGAAATTAGATTAGAATAGCAATCTGTTTTCTTTTAATCGTGATCGAGACCTTTAATGGCTGCTTTTAACGTTGAACGCATTACTCATGTGCACCACTGGAATGACACCCTTTTCAGTTTTAAAACTACACGCGACACTAGCTTACGTTTTAAAAATGGTCAGTTCGTGATGATCGGACTTGAAGTGAATGGCAAACCGTTAATGCGTGCATATTCGATTGCAAGTGCAAACTACGAAGAAGAGTTAGAGTTCTTCTCGATTAAAGTACCAGATGGTCCTTTAACTTCAATTTTGCAAAAAGTACAAGTTGGTGACGAAATTTTAGTTTCTAAAAAACCAACAGGTACTTTAGTTCATGATGATCTTTTACCAGGTAAAAACTTGTACCTTTTATCTTCTGGTACTGGTCTTGCTCCATTCTTGTCAATTATTCGTGACCCAGAAACTTACGAACGCTTTGAAAAAGTAATTGTTGTTCATGGTACACGCTATATTTCTGAATTAGCTTATCAAGACTTAATCTTGAACGAATTACCAAACCATGAATTCTTTGAAGAGTTAGGTATTAAAGACAAACTTGTTTATTACCCTACTGTTACTCGCGAACCTTTCCACACACAGGGCCGTGTAACAACTGCAATTGAAACTGGCGCTTTATTTGAAAAAATCGGTTTACCACGTTTCAACCGTGAAACTGACCGTGCAATGCTTTGCGGTAGCCCTGCATTCTTAAAAGACGTTGCTGCATTACTTGACCAACATGGTTTAGTTGAATCACCTCGCATGGGTGAAATGGGCGACTATGTGATCGAACGTGCGTTCGTAGAAAAATAAGATTTTTTAAATAAAAAACCGAGGTAAAGTCCTCGGTTTTTTTATAGCTCTTTTTATAAGGTGATGCTGCCATCAATACAGGTAACAGCTGTTCCACCCACTAAAAGTTTATCTTGATGCAATTCAAGCTTAAGTTGTCCATTGCGCCCTAAAGCGCGACCTTGTGAAGAAAGCACAAGGTCATTTTGTGCTGGCAAAATACCATAGTAACGAATAAAAGACGCTACACTCCCATTACCACTACCACAAACTGGATCTTCGTTTACACCACATGAAGGTGCAAATGAACGGACCTCTATATGCTTTTCTATATCATCATTTTCATAAAAACCGAAAACTGTCGCACCCGTAACTTTCATTTCTAAATCATGTTCTTTTAGAGCAGCAAAGTCGGGTTGGCTATCTAAAACAGCCTTAGCATTTACAGCTTGTAATACAACCCAACGCGCACCTACATCTATCAATGCTGCATTCCATTGTGTATTAATTTTACATTTTAAAATTTCTGCCAATTTTTCAGTATGCATTGCATCGAGTGGAGTAATTTTAGGCTTAGGGAGTTCAAATGAAATATGCTTTGAATCACTTACAGTCAAAGTCACTAAACCTGCACCGCATTGCTGTACTAGCTTACCTTCTTTAGCAGTCACTATACCCGCTTCAAGCAAAGCATAGGCGGTACCAATTGTGGGATGTCCTGCAAATGGCAACTCACTTTGTGGAGTAAAAATTCGAACCTGATAGTCAGCTTGTGAATCGGTCGCAGGAAGTACAAATGTGGTTTCAGAAAGATTGGTCCAGTTCGCAATGGCTTGCATCTGCTCAGATGTTAAAGTACTGGCATCCATAATGACCGCAACAGGATTTCCTTGAAATGCTTGTGAAGTAAAAACATCAACTTGTTTAAATGCAACAACAGACATAGACCACTCCTACTGATTTTATAATTAAAAAAATATGGCTTTAAATGCTCACCATTTTTTGATCTTACTAATTTATTTTTGATGGTCACAGTATCAGTTAATATGAAAAATAATAGACACAGTTCTTAAAAATAAATCCTGCTTAAAAGGATCAATCTAAGCGAATAACAATATTTGAGATAAATACCAGATCACTATAAAGTGTATCCATTACTTTTACTTTTTAATAAATTGACATGTACAAATATAAAAAAGTGAGTGATGACCTCACCCTTCAAATCCAGAATGGTAGGCAGCCTGTAGGTTCTAGGCTGCCTTCAATTCGTGACTGTGCGCAACATTATCAGGTCAGTATTAACACAGTAAAAGAAGCTTATCGTCAGCTTGAAGACCAAGGTTTAATTTCAGTTCGCCCACAGTCTGGCTACTATGTTTGTCATGCGCCTTCAAACTTACTAGAACTCGAAGAGCGTTATGTCAGTGAAGAAAAAGTATCTCTTTCAGGAATTAGCTGTTTTCTCGCACAAATTGTTAAAAAACAGATGGAGCCTGACTATGCCAATTTAGCTCTAGCTTGCCCTACTGGAGAAAACTTCTATCCAATAGAAAGATTAAAACGTTTAACTGCTCAAGTTTTACGGACACAGGCAGACATTTTTAAAAACTATACTTTGCCGCCTGGCTCGTTACGATTACGTACTCAAATTGCTAGGCGAAGCTTACAGCTTGGCATGTTTCTGTCCGCAGATGACATTGTGCTGACTCATGGCACTATGGAGGCTTTAAGTCTCGCAATTATGGCAACCACCCAAGCAGGTGACAGCATAGCGCTTGAGATTCCTACTTTTCATAACTTGTACCCGCTTCTTCATAATTTAGGGCGAAAAATCGTAGAAGTGCCGACTTCGCCGCATACAGGGATGTGTCTAGATGCACTTGAAGAACTCTTAAAATCTAAAAGTGTACGAGCCATATTAACTATTCCAACAGGACATAATCCTCTTGGTTTTAGCATGCCTGAAAGCAACCGCCGGCGTTTAGCAGAGCTTGCCAATCACTTCCAAATTCCGGTTATTGAAGATGCAATGTATGCTGAACTACAACTCACTGAGCCTCTCCTACCCAACATTAAGACATTTGACCAAAATGGATGGGTCTTGGTCTGTGGTAGCTATACCAAAACTGTGGCACCTGACTATCGAATTGGTTGGCTAGAAGCTGGACGCTTTCGTAATATTGTGCAGCAAATTAAATTAACAACAACCGTTGCCGAACCAACTTTACTCACCGAAACTTTAGGACTTTTTTTAGAAAATGGCGGATATGATCTGCATTTACGTCAGCTCAAAAAGCGCTATCAACAACAAATCGACACCATCAACTCTTATATTTGTCGCTATTTTCCACTCGGTACTCGAGTTAGTCGTCCACAAGCTGGATTTATTTTATGGTTAGAGCTACCCGAATCTATTGATACATTAGAACTGTTTCATCAAGCAATGGATGAAAAGATCTTATGTATGCCAGGAATTTTATGTTCGGCTGATAAACGTTTTAGCCATTGTTTACGTATAGCAGCCTGTTTCGAATTAAATCCGAAAATGTTAAATGCTTTGATGCGCTTAGGAGAGTTAGCAAAAAATATGCTACCCGCGCAAAATGATATAACTCAAATTCCTACTAATTCAGTAGGTTGAATCGAAAATATAGAGTTAATAAAATAAAACCATATATTTTTTATGCCTTTTATTTTATGAAAACCGAACTTCTCTCTCCCGCAGGTTCACTTAAAAACATGCGCTATGCATTTGCCTATGGTGCAGATGCCGTATATGCAGGACAACCCCGTTATAGCTTACGTGTACGTAATAATGCTTTTGACCATGACAATTTAAAAATCGGAATTGATGAAGCCCACGCTTTGGGTAAGAAGTTTTATGTTGTGGTAAATATTCAGCCACATAACAGCAAATTAAAAAACTTTATACGCGATCTTGAGCCAATTGTGGCTATGCAGCCAGATGCTCTGATTATGTCTGATCCGGGTTTAATTATGATGGTGCGTGAGCATTTCCCAGAAGTGCAAATTCATCTATCGGTTCAAGCCAACGCTATTAACTGGGCTACTGTTAAATTTTGGAAAGACTACGGCCTAAGCCGCGTGATTTTATCTCGTGAATTATCTTTAGAAGAAATAGAAGAAATCCAGCGACATGTGCCCGATATTGAACTCGAGGTTTTTGTACATGGCGCTCTATGCATGGCCTACTCAGGCCGCTGTTTACTTTCCGGATATATGAACAAGCGTGACGCCAACCAAGGTGCTTGTACCAATGCCTGCCGTTGGGACTATAAACTGCATGAAGCCCAAGAAGATGCAAACGGCGATGTAATTCCAACCACTCAGCTAAATACACCAGAAAAGTCTTGCTGCTCATCAGCACAATCAGAAACAACCTCGGTTCAAACTTTACTCGTACAACGTAATGATGAAGAAATGTTTGCTGCCGAAGAAGATGAACACGGCACCTATTTTATGAACTCTAAAGATTTACGTGCGGTACAACATGTAGATCGTTTAACAAAAATGGGCATTGCCTCACTGAAAATTGAAGGCCGTACTAAATCCTATTTTTATTGTGCTCGCACTGCTCAAATTTATCGAAAAGCCATTGATGATGCATTAGCAGGTAAACCTTTTGACCCAAGTTTAATGACCCAACTCGAAGGTTTGGCAAACCGCGGTTACACTGAAGGCTTTTTAAGACGGCATGTACATAGCGAATATCAAAACTATGCTGACGGATCATCACATTTTGACTATCAACAATTTTGTGGTGAAGTTTTAGAACGTCACGGCGATTATATTCGCATTGAGGTGAAAAACCGTTTTGTGATTGGCGACTCACTTGAGCTGATGATGCCTCAAGGCAATATCAGCTTTACCTTAACCGAAATGCGCGATTTAAAGGGCAATCCAATTACAGATGCTAAAGGTTCGGGACATTTTGTTGAGATTCCACTTTCACAAGATGTTGATGTTAGTTATGCCCTACTCATACGCAATTTGCCGCATGCGAAAGAAAGTATTACTGCCTCTACATTGGCTTATTCAGTGAGTTAAACATGGCCCTTTTGATTACGAATGACTGCATCAATTGTGATATGTGCTTACCAGAATGCCCCAATACGGCTATTTTTGAAGGCAACAAAGTTTATGAAATTGATTCATCTCGTTGTACAGAATGTGTAGGTTTTTATGATGTACCAACATGTAAAGCGGTTTGCCCAATCGATTGTATAGAACCAGACCCTGCACATATTGAAAGCAAAGAACAATTATTAGAGAAATTTAAAGGCCTGAATTTAATTGGCTCATTCTCTTTTTAAAACCATTTAGAGGATCAAGTTAAAATCACTGATCCTCTTTTTATGACTATGCTGACCAGCTATTAAATAAACGAAGAAATGGTCTAGAGCATATTGCTAGTGATAAAATCAATTTATCAGTTTAGTTCCATTTACTGGTACTTTTGTACCAAAAAAATTGAACAATCGTTAAAACTGGTCAAACTATATCAACATTTCATATAGATTGATTAAAACCCTTTCTGGCGCAGCTTCCCATGTCTTATCTTTATTTAGCAATTGCGATTGCTTGTGAAGTTATTGCAACTTCAGCATTAAAAGCATCTCAAGGTTTTACTGTTCCAATTCCGTCTATTATTACGGTTGTGGGCTATGCAATTGCTTTTTATTTACTGTCTCTGACATTAAAAACAATTCCAAGCGGAATCGCCTATGCCATTTGGTCGGGTGCAGGTATTATTTTAATTTCCGCAATTGGCTGGATATTTTACAAACAACATTTAGACCTGGCTGCCTGCATTGGTTTAGCTTTAATGATCGCGGGTATTGTGATTATTAATGTATTTTCTAAAAATACTCATCTATAAAATATATTTAAAAAGCAACCGAGTATGATGAGAATTTTAAAAAAGTTTCACCATACTCGGTATCAACAGCTTATTTTAAACTACCCGTCAAAAATTGCTTTAAACGTTCACTTTTCGGGTTATTAAGTACTTCATCAGGATGTCCCTGTTCCTCAATTTTCCCTTGATGCAAGAAAATCACCTGATTAGACACATGACGTGCAAAGCCCATTTCATGTGTGACCACAATCATTGTACGACCTTCTTCAGCCAAGCCTTGCATTACTTTTAGTACTTCACCTACCAACTCTGGATCAAGTGCGCTGGTTGGTTCATCAAATAACATCACTTCCGGTTCCATAGCCAAAGCACGAGCAATTGCTACACGTTGCTGCTGACCACCAGATAAAAATGCCGGATATTTACTCTCAACACTTTCAGGCAATCCAACTTTACGTAGATACTTGCGTGCACACTCTTCTGCTTCAGCACGTTTTACTCCAAGTACATGGATTGGCCCTTCAATGACATTTTCTAGCACTGTCATGTGAGACCATAAATTAAAGTGTTGAAACACCATCATGAGCTGGGTACGCATTTTTTGTAGCTGCTTTGGGTCAACTACTTTTAAATTGCCTTTTTTATCAAAGACTGTGCGTAGTTTTTCACCATTGAGCTTAATCGTGCCATTGCTCGGTTGTTCTAAAAAGTTGATACAACGCAGCAAGGTACTTTTACCTGAACCAGATGAACCAATAATACTAATTACATCACCAGCATTTGCATCAAGTGATATTCCTTTAAGTACTTCATGATCGCCAAATGTTTTGTGTAAATCACGAATCACTAGTTTTGCAACCTGTTCCATTTATGTCTCCTAATGATTCGATGGCTTTAAAAATGCCAACCAACGTTTTTCCAACTTACGAAATATCCAAATCAAAATAAAAGCCAGCACTGCATATAACACCGCAGCAATGCCAAAAGCACTGAAAGTGTCATAGGTTGCTGCATTCACATCACGCGCAATTTTTAAAATGTCGGGAACTGTTGCGGTAAATGCAATGGTTGTCGCGTGCAACATCAAAATGACTTCATTGCCATAAAACGGTAAAGCACGGCGTAACATCGACGGAATGATAATACGTGTGTAGAGTTTCCATTTTGACATACCGAAAGCTTGAGCAGCTTCAATCTCACCATGTGGAATAGAACGGATCGCTCCAGCGAAGATTTCAGTGGTATATGCACCAGTATTGAGCGCGAATGCCAAAATGGTGCAATTTATGCCCTCTCGAAAGAATGCATCGAGAGTTTGATGTTCATGGACATAATCAAAGCTATAAATACCCGAGTAAATAATCAACAGTTGGATGTAGAGTGGTGTGCCACGAAAAACATAAGTAAACAAACAAACTGGACCACGCAACCAGTTATTTTCTGATACTCGTGCAAGTGATAAAGGCACAGCAAGCACAAACCCAATACCAATTGAAAGCACCAATAACCAGGCAGTCATCGCGACACCAGTCATTTGTAGGCCATCCGTCCAAAGGTATGCTTTCCAATATTGTTGAAGGATTTCAATCATAATTGCCCCTTCCTCACACCAGCAGAATAATGACGTTCAAGCCACATTAAGATCAGGTTCGACACGGTAGTAATTACCAAATAAATAGCGGCAGCCACGATGCTGAAAAAGAACAGTTGCATGGTACTTCTACCCGCATCTTGCGTAATTTTTACAATGTCAGTCAGGCCAATAATGGAAACCAGCGCGGTCGCCTTAATCAAAACTTGCCAGTTGTTACCAATGCCAGGCAACGCAAAACGCATCATTTGAGGGAATAATACACGGTGAAAAACCTGCCACGGCGTCATCCCATAGGCCATTGCTGCTTCAATTTGTCCCCTCGGAACCGATTGAAATGCACCACGAAAGGTCTCGGTAAAATATGCACCATAAATGAACGCTAATGTAATCACACCAGCCACAAATGGGTTGATATCAATCTGATCCATTTGCAGTGCTTCAGTAATTTGGTTTAAACCCAACTGCAAGCTATAAAATAACAGCAGCATAATCACTAAGTCAGGCACACTACGGATGAGTGTGGTATAGGCGGTCGCAATATAACGTAAAGCTTTAATATTAGAGAGTTTTGAACTCGCACCAATTAAGCCAATAATGACAGAAAGCAAGAGTGATAACAGCGCAAGCTGTATGGTCATCCATGTTCCGCTGAGAAGGAGTGGCCCATAGCCAGAAAAAGACATGACTCATCTTCTCCTTAAAAACAATATCTAATATTGATGAGATGAGAATAGATTTAAAAATGTCGGCACTTAGCCGACATTTTTCACATCATTAGTAAATGCTAAAAGAGAAGTATTTTTTCTCGAGTTTCTTGTATGTGCCATCCGCAATGATTGCAGCCAATGCCTTGTCAATATTCGCTTTCAAGTCTGCATCTTCTTTACGTAAACCGATAGCCGCACCTACCCCCAATGTTTTGACATCCACCACATTACCGCCAGCAAAAGAGAAGTTTTTACCTTTCGGTTGTTTTAAGAAAGCGCCATCAACCATAATTGCATCTTGTAAAGTTGCATCCAAACGACCAGACATCATGTCTTGGTAAATCAAATCTTGAGTTGGATAAGGAACAACACTCACACCTTTTGGAGCCCAATAGGTTTTAGCATATGTTTCTTGAATAGTGCCCTGCTGTACACCGACACGCTTACCTTTTAATGAAGTAGGTGTTGGTAACAACGGCGAACCTTTTTTTGCAACCATACGAGTTGGCGTGTTGTAGATTTTGCTGCTAAATAAAATTTGTTTCGCGCGTTCATCAGTAACGGTCATTGATGAAAGAATGCCATCAAATTTTTTCGCTTTAAGCGCGGGAATCATCCCGTCAAAAGAGTTTTCCACCCAAACACATTTGGCTTTAAGCTTTGCACAAATGGCATTACCTAAATCAACATCAAAACCAGTTAACTTGCCATCTGGTGTTTTATATTCAAACGGCGCATAAGACGACTCAGTACCAAAACGAATCACCTTCCAATCCTTTGCTTGAACATTCGTTGCAACAGCAGCCAAAACTAAGGTTGTTGAAACGAACATTTTTTTCATAAAGCTTGCCATCTTGAAGCTTCTCCTTAAAATCCTAATAAGGTGATAAAAACTTGAGCAATTTCTAAATTACTCTTCTGCCGAAATAATTGCAATTTCTATACCAGTAAATTAAGGATTTATGAAGATGTCTAAGCAATGAACTGTATTGATGGTTTAAATGTTGAAAAATCAATCAAATTTTAAGATTAAGTTTTGAGTGTATAAGCTTCAGCAATATTGTGCTGCTCGACCAAAGTACGAATTGTATATTCATGACCAGTTTCTTTATCACAGGCAAATTCACATTTCTGGTCGAAAGGTAAAGCCGTACCGCCAAGTAATGGACAACCTGCAAAAAGTTCAGCGACCCAATCTACAAACACTTTTACTTTGAGCGATAAATGACGATTTTGAAGATAAACTGCTGAAATCGGCATCGGCGCTGGCGTCCACTGAGGCAATACTTCTTTTAACAAACCCGATTCTAAATGGTTGGTGAGCATATAACGTGGGCCTTGAATTATACCGAAACCCTGCAAAGCTAAGTCGATGTAAGCATCACCGTCATTTACAGAAACACGTCCACGTACTGATACACTTTTAATTAAATCATCAACGACAAAATCCCAATCGAAGTTGCGTCCGGTACGGCTTGAAAAGAAGTGAATCGCTTTATGGTTTTTTTGCAAATCTTCAATTGAGGTAGGTTCGCCATATTTTTCTAAATAAATCGGTGAAGCAGCAGTTGCACACTGGAAAGTTCCGATACGACGCGCAATTAAGCTTGAATCTTTTAATTCACCGACCCGAATTGCACAATCAACTGCTTCTCCCACCAAGTCTACAGGTCGGTCATTTAGACCAATCACTAAATCAATATCAGGATAGCGTGCATGAAAATCGCGTAGTCTTGGAATTAAAATTAAACGGCCAATGGATACAGGCACATCAATACGAAGCTGACCTCTTGGCCCCCGCTCTGCATCATGAAAGGAAGATTCAATATCGGAAACATCCGCTAAAATACGGGCTGTCCGATCATAATATACGGCGCCATCCGGTGTGAGACTAATTTTTCGTGTTGTCCGATTCAGCAAACGAACTTGTAAATGCTTCTCTAAAGCCTGAATAGTTGTGGTCACAGAAGCACGCGGTAAACCCAAACTATCAGCTGCTAAACTGAAACTATTTGTTTCAACCACTTTGTTGAACACCCTCATGGCATGAAATAGATCCACACGCACACTCCTATTAATGCATTTCTTTATTCAAATACATCAATTGTTATAAAAATACGAATAGTGTTATCAAATTTAATATATTTATTCGTGATTGACAAACTTTTATGCTCCGTCCATTCCATAAACCCTGTTTCTCCCATACGGACCATAACTAAAAGTCTGAAAACAGGTATCCAAATAACTAGGAGCACCTCATGTCATTTTCCCGCAAACAGTTTGCACTGTCTGCCATCTTTGTCGCCATTTTGGCTACAGGGGGCAGTTTTATGTTTTTACATGAAAATGCCGATGCAAAAGCTGCACCGACCAGTGCCCAACAAGCTGCTACTGTTGATGTAGCCTCTGTAGTAAGCAAAACCATTACCGATTGGCAAGAATATTCCGGTCGTTTAGAAGCCATTGATCAAGTTGATATTCGGCCTCAAGTTTCAGGAAAACTTATTGCCGTACATTTCAAAGATGGCAGTCTTGTTAGAAAAGGCGATTTACTATTTACCATTGACCCGCGTCCTTTTGAAGCAGAACTGAATCGTGCAAAAGCCCAGCTTGCTTCAGCTGAAGCACAGGTAACATATACCGCAAGCAATCTTTCACGTATTCAACGTCTCATTCAGAGTAATGCTGTTTCTCGCCAAGAACTGGATTTAGCCGAAAATGATGCACGTTCAGCGAATGCTAACCTACAAGCCGCTAGAGCAGCAGTTCAATCTGCCCGCTTAAATCTGGAATATACCCGTATAACTGCACCAGTCAGTGGTCGAATTTCCCGTGCCGAAGTCACCGTTGGTAATGTCGTTTCTGCAGGTAACGGCGCACAGGTTTTAACAAGTTTGGTTTCTGTGTCACGCCTATATGCATCTTTCGATGTGGATGAACAAACTTACCTCAAGTACATCAGTAATCAGCGCAATTCTTCGCAAGTACCTGTCTATATGGGACTTGCCAATGAAACAGGCTTTACTCGCGAAGGTACGATCAACTCAATCGACAATAACCTGAATACAACCTCAGGTACGATTCGTGTTCGCGCAACTTTTAACAATCCAAACGGTGTTTTATTGCCGGGCCTATATGCACGAATCCGTTTAGGTGGAGGCCAACCTCGCCCAGCGATTCTGATTAGTCCAACCGCGGTTGGTGTCGACCAAGATAAACGCTTTGTCGTAGTCGTTGATGCGAAAAATCAAACTGCTTACCGCGAAGTAAAACTCGGTGCCCAACAAGATGGCTTGCAAATCGTAAATAGCGGATTACAAGCGGGTGATCGTATCGTGGTAAATGGTTTACAACGGATTCGTCCGGGTGCCCCTGTTACACCGCATCTTGTTCCTATGCCAAATTCCCAAATCACTGCTAACGCTACTCCTCCTCAACCTCAGCCAACAGATAAAACATCAACTCCGGCAAAAGGTTAATCACATATGAATATTTCTAAATTTTTTATTGATCGGCCGATCTTTGCTGGTGTGCTATCAGTCTTGATTTTACTCGCCGGTCTCCTTTCGGTATTTCAGTTACCGATTTCTGAATATCCCGAAGTTGTTCCCCCATCTGTGGTGGTACGTGCTCAATATCCGGGTGCAAACCCGAAAGTGATTGCTGAAACCGTTGCCTCTCCACTTGAAGAATCAATCAACGGTGTAGAAGACATGCTGTATATGCAATCTCAAGCAAACAGCGACGGTAACCTAACCATTACGGTGAACTTTAAGCTCGGCATCGACCCAGACAAAGCACAACAATTGGTTCAAAACCGTGTGTCTCAGGCCATGCCCCGTTTACCTGAAGATGTACAGCGCTTAGGTGTCACGACTTTAAAAAGCTCACCTACTTTAACCATGGTAGTGCATCTGACCTCCCCAGATAATCGCTATGACATGACCTACTTACGTAACTATGCGGTACTCAACGTGAAAGACCGTTTAGCGCGTTTACAAGGGGTTGGTGAAGTCGGATTATTTGGTTCTGGTGACTACGCGATGCGCGTGTGGCTCGATCCACAAAAAGTAGCACAGCGTAACCTTACAGCCACTGAAATTGTGAATGCAATCCGTGAACAAAACATTCAGGTTGCAGCAGGTACAATCGGTGCCTCACCAAGTAATTCACCTTTGCAGCTTTCAGTGAATGCTCAAGGTCGTTTAACCACTGAACAAGAATTTGCAGATATTATTTTAAAAACTGCCCCTGATGGTGCGGTTACCCGATTGGGTGATGTGGCTCGTGTTGAACTTGCAGCCTCTCAATACGGCTTACGTTCATTACTTGATAATAAACAAGCAGTCGCGATTCCAATTTTCCAAGCTCCGGGTGCGAATGCTTTACAAGTTTCGGATCAAGTACGTAGCACGATGAAGGAGCTTTCGAAAGATTTCCCATCTTCAATTAAATACGACATTGTTTATGACCCGACTCAATTCGTACGGGCCAGTATTAAAGCGGTCGTTCATACCCTACTTGAAGCAATTGCACTGGTTGTTGTGGTTGTTATTTTATTTTTACAAACATGGCGCGCCTCAATTATTCCATTGCTTGCCGTACCGGTTTCAATTATTGGTACATTCGCGCTCATGCTCGCTTTTGGTTACTCCATCAATGCACTTTCACTGTTCGGGATGGTACTTGCCATTGGTATTGTGGTCGATGACGCGATTGTGGTCGTCGAAAACGTCGAGAGGAATATTGAAGCTGGCTTAAATCCAAGGGAAGCGACTTACCGTGCCATGCGAGAAGTGAGCGGACCGATTATTGCGATTGCATTAACACTTGTAGCCGTGTTCGTTCCACTTGCCTTTATGACAGGCTTAACTGGACAATTCTATAAACAATTTGCCATGACCATTGCCATTTCAACAGTCATTTCGGCATTTAACTCACTTACCCTCTCTCCAGCTCTGGCAGCAATGTTACTTAAAGGACATGATACTAAACCTGATGCCTTAACACGTATTATGAATCGTGTATTCGGACGTTTCTTTGCACTGTTTAACCGTGTGTTTTCACGTGCTTCAGACCGTTATAGTCAAGGTGTCAGCCGTGTCATTTCCCATAAAGCTTCGGCAATGGGTGTTTATGCAGCACTTCTAGGTTTAACCATTGGTATTTCCTATATTGTTCCAGGTGGTTTCGTTCCTGCGCAGGACAAACAATATTTGATTAGCTTTGCGCAGCTACCAAACGGCGCATCATTAGATCGTACCGAAGCAGTCATTCGTAAAATGAGTGATACTGCGCTTAAACAACCCGGTGTAGAAAGTGCGGTTGCCTTTCCTGGCCTATCAATTAACGGTTTCACCAATAGCTCAAGTGCCGGTATTGTCTTTGTGACTTTAAAGCCATTTGATGAACGTAAGGCTAAAGACTTATCTGCAAATGCTATTGCAGGTGCGCTCAACCAGAAATATTCAGCTATTCAAGATGCATATATCGCGGTTTTCCCACCACCACCAGTGATGGGCTTAGGTACTATGGGCGGCTTTAAACTCCAACTTGAAGACCGAGGCGCCTTAGGCTATTCAGCCTTGAATGATGCTGCACAAAACTTTATGAAAGCAGCACAATCAGCCCCTGAGCTTGGTCCAATGTTCTCAAGTTATCAAATTAACGTACCTCAACTCAACGTAGATCTGGACCGTGTAAAAGCTAAACAGCAAGGCGTTGCTGTGACAGATGTTTTCAACACCATGCAGATTTATTTAGGTTCTCAGTACGTTAACGACTTTAACCGCTTTGGACGTGTTTATCAGGTTCGTGCACAAGCCGATGCGCCTTTCCGTGCTAACCCTGAAGATATTTTGCAACTTAAAACCCGTAATAGTGCAGGACAAATGGTGCCATTATCTTCATTGGTAAATGTCACTCAAACCTATGGTCCTGAAATGGTCGTTCGTTATAACGGTTATACCTCAGCAGATATTAACGGCGGACCTGCACCGGGTTATTCATCTAGTCAAGCAGAAGCTGCGGTTGAACGTATTGCTGCACAAACTCTGCCGCGTGGTATCAAGTTTGAATGGACAGATTTAACTTACCAAAAAATCTTGGCCGGTAATGCAGGACTTTGGGTATTCCCAATTAGCGTATTACTGGTGTTCTTGGTTTTAGCTGCTCAGTATGAAAGCTTAACCCTACCATTAGCAGTTATCTTAATTGTACCAATGGGAATCTTAGCGGCTCTGACAGGTGTCTGGCTGACTGCTGGAGATAACAACATCTTTACTCAAATCGGTCTAATGGTACTGGTCGGGCTAGCCTGTAAAAATGCCATTTTGATTGTCGAATTTGCACGGGAACTTGAAATGCAAGGTGCGACTGCCTTTAAAGCAGCCGTTGAAGCAAGTCGTCTACGTTTACGCCCAATTTTAATGACCTCTATTGCATTTATTATGGGTGTCGTACCACTGGTGACTTCAACTGGGGCAGGTTCTGAAATGCGACATGCGATGGGGGTTGCCGTATTCTTCGGCATGATCGGTGTAACTTTCTTTGGTTTGTTCCTCACCCCTGCCTTTTATGTCCTGATTCGTACTCTGAACAGCAAACATAAACTGCATTCTGCGGCAGTTCATGAAGCGCCGTTAGCTAGCCCACACGATCATTAAGGAGGGCATTTGGTGATTACATCAAAACAAAACTGGTTGTTGTCCTCACTCATGGGAAGCCTGCTCCTTGCAGGCTGCTCATTAGCTCCAGAATATCAACCTGCAAAAGTTATAGTGCCAGTCAAATTCAAAGAATCTGATCCAAAAATTGAAGATAATAACTGGAAGATTGCCCAACCTGCCGATCAACAAACTCGTGGTGAATGGTGGCGCATTTACAATGATGCTCAACTGAATGAACTTGAACAGCAAGCTATCGCAGGCAATCAGAACCTTAAAGCGGTGGCAGCCAATATTCAGGCTTCACGTGCACTACGTTCGGCAGCTCAAGCTGAGCGCTTACCAAGTATTGATGCCGGATTTGGGCCAACCCGCCAAAAGCCGTCTCCGGCTTCACTCGGTTTAGATGACAATGCACATACTTCGGCTCACACCTTATGGCGCGCTCAAGCCAATGTTTCATATGAGCTCGATTTATTTGGTCGTGTAGCAAGTAGTGTCAATGCAGCAACAGCAGATCTACAGCAACAAGAGGCTCTATATCAGTCGGCACTTTTAGCTCTACAAGCAGATGTTGCTCAAGGCTATTTTCTGATACGTCAACTTGATACCGAGCAAGCAATTTATAACCGAACAATCAAATTACTAGGTGAAACACGAGATTTAATGCAGCTTCGTTTTAAAAACGGACTGGTCAGTGAATTAGATGTTTCTCGTGCACAAACCGAACTTGCTACCGCACAAACCACTGCCCTAAATATTGCTCGTAACAGAGCCAGTGCAGAACATGCGCTTGCAGTCTTATTAGGAAAACCACCAGCGGACTTTAACTTGCCAGTTCAATCTTTAACTGCAAATAGTATCCGTCTCCCTGCCGGTTTGCCATCAACTTTACTTGAAAGAAGACCCGACATTGCGGCTGCAGAGCGTGCAATGGCAGCAGATAATGCACGTATTGGAATTGCTCGTGCAGCATTTTTCCCAAAACTCAGTCTTACAGGAGCTTTAGGTTATGAATCTTCAAGTTTAAGCGAGTTGGGTAAATGGTCGAGTCGGACTTTTTTACTAGGACCTGTCGCCGGTACTATTTTGTCGTTACCTTTATTTGATGGTGGACAACGTAAAGCAGGCGTTGCTCAAGCACGAGCAGCTTATGAAGAAAGCGTTGCGAATTATCGGCAAACTGTACTAAACGCATTTCGCGAAGTTGAAAATGGTTTATCTGATCAAAGAATTCTCGATCAGCAAATTCAAGCTCAAAACCAAGCACTCTCCTCTTCTCGTCATGCCAATCAACTTTCTCATTTACGTTATCGAGAAGGTGCGATTAGCTATCTTGATGTCATTGATTCTGACCGTACTATTTTGCAACAAGAACAATTAGCAGCTCAGCTGAAAGGTAGCCAAATCATTGCAAGCATCAATTTAATCCGTGCTTTAGGGGGCGGTTGGAATAGTTAATAAAAAAAGCGCCTTACGGCGCTTTTTTTATATACACAAATTATTTTGCATATACAGGGAATTTTGCACAAACAGCTTCAACTTTTGCTTTTACATCAGCAATAACTTTTTCGTCACCTTTGCTGTCAATCACATCAGCGATCCAACCAGCAAGTTCACGAACTTCAGCTTCACCAAAACCACGAGTTGTTACTGCCGGAGTACCGATACGGATACCAGAAGTCACAAATGGAGAACGTGGGTCATTTGGAACTGAGTTTTTGTTCACAGTAATGTGAGCAGCACCTAACCAAGCATCTGCATCTTTACCAGTTACGTCTTGTTTGATTAAAGATAACAAGAATAAGTGGTTGTCTGTACCACCAGAAACAACATCATAACCACGTGCGATGAATACTTCAGCCATCGCTTGAGCATTTTTCACAACTTGTTGTTGGTAAGTTTTAAAGTCATCAGACATTGCTTCTTTGAAGCAGATTGCTTTAGCAGCAATCGCATGCATTAATGGACCACCTTGGTTACCAGGGAATACAGCTGATTGAAGTTTTTTCTCGATTTCTTCATTCGCTTTCGCAAGGATTAAACCAGAACGTGGACCACGAAGTGTTTTGTGAGTTGTCGTTGTCGTTACGTCAGCAATTTGAACTGGGTTTGGATATACACCAGCAGCAACAAGACCAGCAACGTGAGCCATATCAACAAAAAGGTAAGCGCCAACTTTGTCCGCGATGTCACGGAAACGTTGCCAATCTACAACACGGCTATAAGCAGAGAAACCAGCAACGATCATACGTGGCTTGTGTTCTAACGCTAAACGTTCAACTTCTTCGTAATCGATCTCGCCAGTTTCAGCATTTAGTCCATACTGAACAGCGTTATACGTTTTACCAGAGAAGCTAACTTTTGCACCGTGAGTCAAGTGACCACCGTGAGCCAAGCTCATACCCAAAACTGTGTCGCCTGGGTTAAGAAGTGCTAAATACACAGCAGAGTTAGCTTGTGAACCAGCATGTGGTTGAACGTTTGCGTAATCAGCACCAAAAAGTTCTTTAGCACGGTCAATCGCCATTTGTTCAATAACATCTACATATTCGCAACCGCCATAATAGCGTTTGCCAGGATAACCTTCTGCGTATTTGTTCGTAAGTTTTGATCCTTGCGCTTCCATCACAGCAGGAGAGCAATAGTTTTCAGATGCAATTAACTCGATATGTGCTTCTTGACGCTCACCTTCAGAAGCAATTGCTTGAGCTAATTCTGGATCAAATTCAGAAATGGAAATATTGGCAAACATTAGCGGGGGTCCTATAAATTAGGGCTTTTAAGCCGTGCTAAGATTGCGGCATATTGTAGCATGAACTTTATAATTAAACAGAATCAAGTTAGCTCAGTTTTAAATAAAAATGGCTCAATTTTTATAAAAAATGAGCCATCAAATCTAAAATAATTTATAAACACTTAAAAAGCTTTTAATTAATAATTTTCCAAAGTTAAATTTAGCTTTTCATAGCAATAAAAAAACCTTAAATATCAAACACTCTTATTGAGCTGACAGCAAGTTTTGTACATTTCCAACAATGTTATCTACATTACTGCTCATTGCCGCCTCATGGTCCCAATTACCCGTTACATAGCTATTAATTTTTGTACCGACGACAGTGGCATTAGATATCAAAATATCAGTAGCTACTTTCGGAACTGTTGTATCTGCTAGCCCCTGATAAATAATAATCGGTGTAGTGACTTTTGCCTGTAAAGGTTGAGAATCTTTATCTAAGAATGTTTTAACTAAAGGTACTGCCATAAAATTAGGTTGTGTACGCGTATATCCATCCAGTGTTCCATTATGCTCTGTAACATACTTAGTCATACCTGCACCAAAGGCTTGCCCCAATGGCCCTGCACAAATTGTTTCCGCCTGCTGTGCAGTACTTGCTGTTTGTGAAGTAAATACTTGGGAATAATCAAAGCTTGGCTGTGTATTTCGAATGCCGGCTGTCACTAAAGCAGTATATGTATCAAGCTGCGCATACATTGGAATCTTTTTATCCACAGTTGCATTAGCAACAGCCTGTTCACCTGCAATTAAAATAAATCCTAGATTTGAAGCTGGTGCTACCGCTACTGTACCTTTATAGTCAAGCTGCGCACGGCTCGCATATTGTGCAGCGCCCAATGCAGCATGCCCACCTTGCGAATGTCCTACAGTAACCCACTTTTTCGAAGTTAATAAGTTCCGCTGTAATAAATAATTGCGTGTTGCTACTACTGCATCGGTAATTGAATAAGCTTCACTTTTAATATTTAAAAATGGATGTATACCTGGTGTACCTAATCCCTCATAATCTGGTGCAACCACCACATAACCCGCTGCAAGAAGTTTACTAATTAAATCTTTAGTACTGTCTGTTAATGCCGATTTACTCGGTGCACATGCATCTGCAACCCCTGTCGTACCATGTGCCCAAACCACAATTGGCCAACCGCCTGCTGGTGGTGGAGTAGTCGGTGTAAATACTAGACTTGTTGCCTGCACCTCTTGTCCACTTTGACCTAACATTTTATAAGTTAAAATACTACTTTCAGCAGCAACCGCTCCTAAGTTAGTACTTGTATAAGCATCGACCTTAACCACTGGATTTTGAATATTATTGGCTGGAGTACCCGATGGATCAGTAGTTGCTGGACTGTCATCGCTACTTCCATCTCCACATCCCGTCAATAGTAAACTTGTGCTAAGAACACTGGTCATGAACAATTTCATTTTCATTCGTATATCTTCCTTAAATTCAATTTTTGTTGTGCTTTAGTTTTTAATGAACATTTTAAATGTCTTACAAACAATTACGCCTAATCTTCATTTTTCGCAAGTGATATTTAATCAAAATGAACAGCGAGATTTTCTACTTTTCAACATAAATTGCATTTGATAGCTCATCTAGCCTTACTCTATGTTTTAAAGTAGATAGCCAACTGTTAAGATTGATGGTTACTTGTAATTGTTTAAAGGTTCAAAAGATGCAAGCCATTATTTTAGATACAGAAACTCATACACTAAATGGTTTGCCTATTGAAATTGCATACGCCCCTATTGAACTTAATGCAGGTAAACTCACTTTAGATAAAAGCAAATTGTTTGATCAGCTTTATCAGGTGGGAGCTCCGATCTCTTATGCTGCAATGGCTGTTCACCATATCTTAGAGTCCGACCTAGAAAATCAGCCTCACTATAAAACCTTTAAATTACCTGATAGCACAACTTATATTATTGGCCATAATATTGATTATGATATTGCCGCAATTGCTCGCTGTGGCGTCGATGTATCTCATATTAAACCGATTTGTACTTTAGCTTTAGCACGTAAAGCTTGGCCAGATGCCGAAGCTCATAATATTTCTGCACTCATTTATATGATTTCCCAAGGTAGCGGTAAAGCTCGAGAAATGCTGAAAGGTGCTCACCGTGCCGACGCTGACATTATTTTAACTGCCAATATTTTGATGCATATTATCTATCATTTAAATATTCAAGATATTGAAGAGCTTTACCAAGTTTCTGAAGAAGCCCGTATTCCGCATACGATTAATTTTGGTAAGCATAAAGGTACGGCAATTGCTGAACTGCCTAAAGATTATATTCAATGGCTTCTACGTCAGGACGAGCTCGATGTCTATTTACGCAAGGCATTAGAAAGCGCATTTTAATTTCCTTAAATAAATGATATTCATAAACTCTTCATCAAATTGTCATTTTTGAGTTTTATCTTTAACCCCATTTATATTTTATTAAGAACAGTACTGTTTGATAGAGAAAAATCAAACAGACTGCTTCATTTTTATATTGGGGAAATACAATGTCTGGTTTTTATCGAACCAATTTGGGAAGAGTTGCGCTTCAACAACGTAATATTACGTTAAATGCAAAACAAAGACGTTTACTTCTATTAATAGACCATGAAGATTTTCAAAGTCTCGATACCGAGTTTAAAAAGCGGATCGCCCCACCAGAACTGATACAACAGCTCATTGACTTAAAACTAATTGCCCCTTCTAGTGAAAATTATTCAGAGTTACCTGAACAAATATCTCCCCAAGAGTCATCTATAACAACTAAAGAAATACATCAAAAAAATGTTGACGAGAATAAAAGTAATGATTTAGTTGGAGAAATTCAGGTTCCTCAATCAACGTCTGCGCCTTCAAATATTGAAAATAACCAACCAAGCATTCCAGTTCAGCAACTATCTTTTGAAGAAATACAACAGTTGATGAAGCAAAGCTTAAGCCAATACTGTGGCCTTATGGCAAAGCCACTTATTCAAAAAATAGAGCAAATAAAAACACTTCAAGAACTTAAAATGTGCCAAATGCAATGGATTACCAGTTTGCAGGAATCACGTATTCCTCCTCATGAGCTAGCACATACGCTCCATTCTATTAATTATTCAATTCAGCTTATTCAGCAACGCATCTAAAATAGAACAAGCTGCTGTTTAATTAAGCATTAAACCCACTTGGTACGTATTTCGTGCTTTACCTACCGGTGTTTTTTTCCTATGATGTGCCCCACACATGTGCGCTCGTAGCTCAGTTGGATAGAGTACAGGTTTCCGAAGCCTGGGGTCGTGGGTTCGATCCCCGCCGAGCGCACCAATTTATATATAATAACTTCATAAATTTATCTCAATTTCATAAAATTCCGACTATTTTACTTGGTTTATTAATCATTATCGCTCAAAATATACCCCTCTTTCATAATGTGAGAATTTCATGACTGATGCTTTGGTTTTAAGAGATTTGTCCAAAACATATCGTAATGGTTTTCAGGCGTTAAAAGGTATTAACCTCACTGTGCCTGAAGGTGAATTTTATGCGTTGTTAGGCCCAAATGGTGCCGGCAAATCAACAACCATTGGTATTATCAGCTCCCTCACGAAAAAAACTTCAGGAACTGTTGAGATTTTTGGACATAATCTCGATACTCATCCATCCTTGGCAAAACAGCAGCTTGGCGTTGTACCCCAAGAATTTAACTTCGGGCAATTTGAAAAAGCATTCGATATTTTAGTTACCCAGGCTGGTTATTACGGTATTCATAAAAAGATTGCCGAGAAACGAGCGGAACATTATCTAGAAAAGCTTGGCTTGTGGGAAAAACGCAATATACAAGCACGTATGCTGTCTGGTGGTATGAAACGTCGCCTAATGATCGCCCGCGCCATGATGCATGAACCTAAACTTCTTATTCTAGATGAGCCTACTGCAGGTGTAGATATTGAATTACGCCGTTCTATGTGGGATTTTCTAACCGAAATGAACGAAAACGGTACTTCTATCATTTTAACGACACATTATTTAGAAGAAGCAGAAATGTTGTGTCGTCAAATTGCCATCATTGACCGTGGTGTCATTAAAGAAGATACCAGCATGAAAAATTTCTTAAACCAGCTGAGTGAAGAGTCTTTTATTTTTGATTTAGCAGAACCAATTGCCCCACTCCAGCTCAATATTATTGGTGTGAAGTTCAACTTAATTGATAGTAGTACTTTAGAAGTAACAATGGATAAAGCACATACATTAAATGACTTATTCCAACTTTTAGAGTCACAAGGTATTCGTGTTCGTAGTATGCGTAACAAATCGAATCGCCTTGAAGAGCTATTTGTCAAAATGGTCGAGAAAAATCTTGAAGGAGCGGCAAAATGAACTTTAACCAACTGCAAATTGCCCTTTGGACTTTAGTTCGTAAAGAAGTACGCCGTTTTCTTCGCATTTGGCCACAAACTTTATTACCACCTGCGATTACCATGAGCTTGTATTTTGTCATTTTTGGTAATTTGGTTGGCTCACGTATTGGGCAAATGGGCGGCGTGAGCTACATGCAGTTTATTGTACCTGGCTTAATCATGATGGCTGTTATTACGAACAGCTATGCTAACGTGTCTTCTAGTTTCTTCAGTGTTAAATTTCAAAAGAGTATTGAAGAACTCATCATGAGTCCCGTGCCCTTACATATTATTTTATGGGGCTACGTGATTGGTGGTATTTGTCGTGGTGTCTTGGTTGGTGCCATTGTTACTGCGATGAGCATGTTCTTTACCCATCTTTTTATACATAACTGGTTCGTAACTATATATACAGTATTAATTACATCCGTTTTATTTTCCTTAGGCGGCTTTATTAATGCAGTCTATGCAAAATCATTTGATGATATTTCTATTATTCCAACCTTTGTACTTACTCCACTCACCTATTTAGGTGGTGTGTTTTATGCCATTAGTGCACTTGGTCCTTTTTGGCAAAAACTTTCTTTAATTAATCCTATTGTGTATATGGTAAATGCTTTCCGTTTCGGCATTTTAGGTCATAGTGACGTGAACGTTACGTTCTCTTTAATCATTGTGACATTATGTTGTGTTGTACTTTATGGAATTGCCTACTATTTACTTGCTCGTGGTTCAGGAATGCGTGAATGAGTGTCGAACAGTCTTTATTGGGTAAAGAAACCCAATATCCAACTAGCTATCAACCCGATGTGTTATTTCCAATTGCACGTGCTCAATCTCGTGAAAACTATTCACATATTGAAGGTATTAACCAAGGTAAAGATTGGTGGCATGTTTTTGAAATATCTTGGTTAAACTCGCATGGTATTCCACAGGTTGCGATTGGCAGAATTACCCTGCCAGCTTCTTCACCAAATTTGATTGAATCAAAGTCATTAAAGCTATACTTCAATAGTCTTAACTTTACTCAGTTTGGCTCTAAAGCGTTATTTATTGAAACGGTTGAAAAAGATCTATCGTCTGCAGCTGGTGCCAAAGTTGAGCTAACGCTATTTCAAGTAGATGAACTTGATATTTCTAAACCACAAGGCATTTGTATTGATGATCTAACACCTGAACGTTTAGAACAACATCCCGATGCATCACTTTTAAAATTGGATGAGTCTGGTGAAGAAGTCGAAATTGAACTGTATTCTCATCTTTTGAGAAGTAACTGCCCAGTCACGGGACAGCCAGATTGGGGTACAGTTTTTATCCGTTTTAAGGGCAAAAAACCTTGTTATCGTAGTGTTTTAGCTTATATTATCTCGTACCGTCAGCATAACGGTTTCCACGAACAGTGTGTTGAGCAAATCTTTGCAGATATTTGGCAAAATTTGCGACCTGAAAAGCTGATGGTTTATGCAACTTATACTCGCCGCGGTGGACTTGATATCAATCCTTGCCGAGTATCGGATCTATCATGGATGCCAAAACCGATTCGATTGGCACGACAATAAAACGAATAATTTGAGGATACACCATGCCGTTTTTTGGTTTTACCCCTTCTGAAGGCTTATTGAACGATATACAGACTGGAATTGCGAATAAGAATTCCAGTGAACCGTTATATCCACTTCGAGACAAAATCGCTTTACAACTCAATGAAGAAATTATTGAAAATGTACTGACTCAGTTAGTACAACATTTCCCAGCGAGTGAAAAAAGAGATACTGCCGAAAAACTAGCTGGTTATGTCAAATCAACAGTTGCCGTGCTTTTAAAGCAATTACTCAGTAAAGCACCAAACGATGTTGTTAAACAATCCGTGGAGTTTTCAGAGAAAAGCTTATTTAAAGACCCACAAGGTCAATATAAAGTTGGTGTAGCTTTAGATGCTGGTTTAGTTACTAATTTGAAGCATAATTTTGCCGAGCTTCAAGCAGGTAATGACATTAACAAAGCAGCCTTAGCAGAACTATATAAACAGTTTGGTGATGCTATGGTTAGACACTTTATGTCTGATTTTAATAAAACATTAGATTTAGGCATGATTAAGCGCAAAGCAGCTGATATTGGCGCAGCAGCTGTAACAAAAGCAGTCCACATTGCGATCGATAAACTTATTCCAAGTTTAAATCGCACTGAACTAAAAGCGATGGCTGAATATCACGATAGTTTATTCTTTAACTAACAGAAAATAGACCATCGGAAACCTGGCGAGAGCCAGGTTTTTTTATTGCAAAATATTGATATACATTGCCATTAATCAGGTTTATGTTAGCATGCGCCAAGCACTGATTGACCTAGTTAAAGCCGCATGTCTCCTAGTCCACAATATAAATTTTTACGCCAAGCTCCTCGAGATGGTCTTAGTACTGCCATGCAACCATCGCGCTGGCAGCAACTTCATATTGACCCGTGGTTATGCCTATTTTTATTCCTAAATGCCCTATTAGGTTTAACGGTACTATATAGTGCATCTGCACAAGATGTAGGCTTAGTCAGTAAACAAGCCATGAGCTTTGGTATTGGCTTTTTAGTCATGATTAGTCTGGCTCAAATTCCCCCTAAGGTTTATCAAGCTTTTTCACCTTACTTTTATTTATTTGCACTATTTTCCTTAATTGGAGTTATGGTCTTTGGTGAAGTCCGCATGGGGGCTAAACGCTGGATCGATATTCCCGGTTTCGGGAGCGTGCAACCCAGTGAGTTCATGAAAATTGGCATGCCAATGATGATTTCATGGTTTTTAGCACGCAAACCACTTCCTCCAAGCTTTTCTCAAGTTGTTTTATCATTAATGTTAATTGGTGTTCCTTTCTTACTGATTGCAGAACAACCTGACTTAGGAACATCCCTACTCGTATTAGCAAGTGGTATTTTCGTACTATTTTTAAGTGGGTTATCTTGGCGCATGATCGGTGCCGCAGCAGCTTGTGCAGCTATTGTTATTCCAATTGCCTGGGAATTTCTTTTACACGACTATCAGCGTCAACGGGTTCTAACGCTACTTGACCCAGAAGCAGATGCATTAGGAACAGGATGGAATATTATTCAGTCCAAAACAGCTATTGGTTCTGGTGGTTTCTCAGGTAAAGGCTTTCTTGAAGGTACACAATCACATTTACACTTTTTACCCGAAGGCCATACTGACTTTATTATTGCGGCTTATTCCGAAGAATTTGGCCTAATTGGCGTACTTATATTAGTTATTCTTTATTCAGCTATTATTTTTAGAACATTTCAGATTGGTTTACAGAGCTTTCATAACTACGGTCGTTTAGTTGCTGGTGCCTTTGGTTTGTCTTTTTTTGTTTATGTATTTGTAAACGCAGGAATGGTCAGTGGTATTTTACCTGTAGTGGGTGTTCCTTTACCTTTTATGAGTTATGGCGGTACCGCTATTATTACTTTAATGGCCACTTTTGGTTTAGTCATGTCTATTCATACACATCGATAATTTGGAATTTTAAAAAGATATGTTGTCTCAATTTATTAATAAAACTTTAAAAGCGCTTGCCTTGTGTACCGGCCTAGTGAGCACAAGTCATTTTGCTCAAGCCAATGATTTTGTAAATGATCCTAATTATTTAAATTTTAAACAAAAAGCCATGAATACTTATGGTTTAAGTAGTGTACAAGTAGATGCCGCGATGAGCGGTGCAAAAAATTTACCAAACATTATAAATATTATGACTCGTCCAGGAGAAAGTAAGCCTTGGTACGATTATCGCTCTATGTTTTTAGTTGAAGGTACTATTCAACGTGGTGTCCGGTTTAAAAATCAATATGCAGATGCGCTTAACCGAGCTGAACAGCAATTTGGTGTCTCTCAAGCTGTTATTTTGGGTATTTTAGGTGTTGAGACTGGATATGGGGCAAATAAAGGTTCTTTTATCACTCGTGACGCACTTGCAACATTAGCATTTGGTTACCCTCGCCGTGCTGATTATTTTAGTGATGAGTTAGCTGCTCTGATTGCATGGACTTACAAAGAAGGCTATCCAACCAATAGTATTGTTGGCTCTTATGCTGGCGCAATTGGCTATCCACAGTTTATGCCAAGTAATATCAGTAAGTATGGAGTAGATTTTGATGGTAATGGTCATATCGATCTTCGTAACTCTGCGGAAGATGCGATTGGTTCAATTGCAAATTACCTAGCAAAGCAAGGTTGGCAACGTGATCAGCCTATTGGTTTTATGGCTCGTTATGTAGGCTCAAATCCAGAAAGTATTATTGCTAAAGATCTCACTCAACCTACTCCGTATGGTGTGCTCAAAAATCAAGGAATTTCTCCATTAAACCCATTAGTTAAAATTGATGACTTAGATATGGTAAATGTTATTCAATTACAAGACTATAACGGTCCAATTTACTATTTAACCTATCCAAATTTTCAGGTAATTACGACCTATAACAAAAGTCGAATGTATGCGACTGCTGTATGGTTATTAGGCACAGAGGTAGCTAGCCGATAGGCTAGCTTTTTGATGTGTTTATGTAAAAGTCAATAAATATTTTTGTTAAATCGATCACAATACATACATTTTAAATACTTTGTTACATATTTGATTATTTTTTAACCTAAAACTGTAAGTTTTTGCCCTTTTTGTAACTATTTCTCGTTAAAGACTAGACACTCTCCGTAAGCGATGAATATTATCCACCCCAATCAAGCAATTGCAAAAGTGAATAATTAGGCATGTTCACTTCAATTTTTAGCCTGTTGGCTAAAAGAAAAAGAGCATGTTCTCAGGAGTTTATATAAATGCAGTTATCGCTGAAATACATTCTTGCACTGACGGCTAGTTTAAGCATGGCCCCACTGCACGCTGAAATGATGCAATCATCATCATTAAACAGTGATGTAGATGGTCCAAATGCTAATTTAGCTGCACGTGTATTGAGTAAAGATACTCAAAGCTTTAATTCTCGTTTTTCTAACATTAACAGTCTTTCAATCACTGAACGTTCTGGCGATCAAATTCGTCGTCAAGCTATCGCAGCTAAAATTGAAATCCCTGAAGATGAGCCTTCAGTGATTGAAAAACTTAACACAGTAGCTTCAAATACTGTTCGTAAGTTTAGCCAAACTGGTATGGCATCTTGGTATGGTCGTCAATTTCATGGCCGTAAAACTGCAAGTGGTGAAACATTCGATATGAATGCACTTACTGCTGCTCACCGTAGTCTGCCATTGAACTGTTATATCCGTGTTACAAATAAAGACAATGGTAAAAGTGTGGTAGTAAAAGTAAATGACCGTGGTCCATTCCATGCAAATCGTGTACTTGATTTATCATACGGTGCTGCAAAACGTCTTGGTATTACCAATGCTGGTACTGCAAAAGTAAGTATTGAACGTGTAGACGGTCCTACTTCATAAGCGATTACTCCTAGAGTTCATGGAAAAGCCACAAATTAATTTGTGGCTTTTTAATTTTTAGACCCAAAAATATAAAAATCATGCTAAAAATTTTGTTTTTTTACTCATTTTTTAATTACAAAATTGATTAATTTTCAACCCAAAAACACATCATTTTATTACTCATCCATTTTTGCTTATATTTTTTGATTAGAGCCATTTTAAAAAAATTCCGCTACCCTAGTACCACCTTAGTGCCAAAAAAGCTGTTTATAGCGTTTTAAAGCAAGTTGAGTTGAGCTTTTTTCTATTATTTTCCAACTTTTCATAAAAAAGTGGTTTTTGTAAGGATTTCCCCACTTCAAAATCCAAAAATAAATAGCCTGATTTTTTAAAACGATTGTGCTGCCTTTTAAGAGTGTTTTTTAATTTTTTCCACCCTGCTTTTCCCAGATGATCAGTCCTTAATTTTTAAGGTCACATGAATGTACGATAAGGAAGATTTTTGACTTTTCTTGTCTATCTACATAACAACAGGATAAAATATAGACATAAAAAGAATGACTCAAAATTAGACATGGAGAACAAGGTCTATGAAATCTATTGCTGAATGGTTTGATGAATACAGTGAAAGCCATCAAAATCCAACGAATAAGAAAATTCATTGGGTATGCGTCCCAGCTATTTTGTTTTCTATTATCGGAATCATCGCCCACTTTAGTGCTTTGCTCACTGCTTTACTCATTGTATTGACTCTTATTTTCTATGCTCGACTCGATCTTGTACTTGCAGTAGCGATGGCTGCGCTTCTCGTTGTGATGGCTTGGCTCATTTATGCCCTACCTGTAGGTATAGGGTTTTATATTGCAATTTTTGTGATTGCTTGGGTTGGACAATTTTATGGTCATAAAGTTGAAGATAAAAAGCCCTCTTTCTTTAAAGATTTGCAATTTCTATTGATTGGCCCAGTTTGGTGTATGGATGCCTATCTTGGAAAAATATTGCCAAAGTGGAAAAGTCGGCAGAACAAATTGATTACTCAATAATTTTTAAAAAGCTGAATCTTTTAGATTCAGCTTAAGTTTACTGATTTATTAGAAAATTTATAAAATAGAAAAATGCTAGACTGAGTAGCACACTTGATAAGACTTTTTTTAAATAAAAAGCAATTACAATACAAAATATTGTCGCATATAAATATGGATTATCTAAAAGACCTCTTAGTTCATTTCCTTCAAAAAAAATTACTGGTATACAAATAGCAGTTAATAAGCAAGGCGCTGAATAGTTCAGCATTTTATTCATCAATACCGGTAATTTTACTTTTACACTGGGTTCCAGAAAATAATAACGATTAAAAAACACAATAGCCGCTAATCCTAAAATCATGAGCCATGACATCTTATTTTTCTCCTGTTCTATTTTCTGCAACAACCGCAATTAGCATTCCCAATAAACCGGAAATCAGAATGGCGCCTTCAACATGAAAAAATTTGAGAATAAAACCACTAAAACAAGTTGTTAAAACTCCGGCTATGACAGGCTTTTCCTTACACATAGGAATAATCATGGCCACAAAAATAGCAATAATCGAAAAATCTAAATGGTAGGACAATAAATCTGGAATCGCCGTAGCCAATAAAATTCCAACTAGACTAAAAATTACCCAAAATAAATAAAAACATATACCCGCCCCCAATAAATAATGAGGATGCCTTTTTTCGTTCGGAGCACTTAAGGCAAACAATTCATCTGTTAGTAAAAAACCTAAACTTAATCGTTTGGGCAAAGACAAAATAGAAATATCATTTCTTAAAGTTAATGCATAAATAAAATGTTGAGCAGTAAGAAAGAAAATCGTGATATAGATTGTTAATAATGAAGCACCCTCCATCACCATACTCAAACTGACCAATTGTGCAGCACCAGCAAACACAATTCCTGACATTGCCAATGCTTTATAAAATGATAAACCTGCATGAATTGCCATTGAACCAGCCAAAATAGCCCACGGAATAACCGAAATAGACAATGGCAGTATATCTACCGCCCCTCGTAAAAAAACATGCGGAGGTCGGCTTTTAGAAAATCTAATAGATTGATTTAAAGGAGTATTCATCTCTAGACATCTATAATATTAAATATTTATAGATTTTCTTCTATGCAGGTTAACTTCTCTTGAACAAAATTGCGTTTAGAAATAAAAATAAATTTTAGAGATTAAGACTTGCTACATACTGGGTAGGTGTAACACCCATGGCCTTTTTAAAATGACGGTTAAAATGACTTTGATCAGAAAATCCACATTGCTGTGCAACCATCACAATTTGATCACCTTGCTTTAACAACTGTCTCGCTTTTTGCAAACGTGCCTGCACTAACCACGCATGAGGTGGCAAACCCACATGTTTTTTAAATTGTCTTAAAAAATGCCAAGCACTTAATCCGGCCATGTCAGCCAATTCCTGCAAAGAAAAATTCTTTTCAGGCATATCTGCCAACAAATCTTTAACTTTTAATATTTTCGAATAAGCTTCTGGTAATTCACAAAAGGTGTGTCGAGATTTACCGTGGCGCATCATTAAACATGCTAATGTGGATAGATACATGGTTTCTTTAAGCAAAAAATTGTCTTTTTGTTCTAATAAATCAAATAATAAACAAAGTTGTTGAGACAAACCCAAGTCCTGAATAACTGCTTGCGGAAACCAAGGTGCCCCATGGCCTTGCTCAAAAAAATCTTGGCTTACTTCAGCAAGCATTTCGGGTGTAGGATAGATTGCACGGTAACGCCAGCCCGATTCAACAGCAGATGAGCCTGTGTGAATTTCATCTGCATTCACCAAAATAATGTCGCCTTTAGGAGCGACATGTAATTGACCCGTCCTAAAAAAAGACTGTGCACCTTCTTCAATAACACCAATACAATATCCCTCATGGGTATGCTTTGAAAATTGCGTTTGATGGTAATGTGCTTTTAATAATTCTAAACCGCCCAACTCTCGCAAATGCAAGTAGTCAGCATGTTCCCGGTGCATATATACATCTCATCTATTTATCTAAAAAAAACATAGCATGTTTTAAAAAGATGCATAGAACAAAATTGCTGTTAAATAGAAATGTATACCCTATTTCTATTGGTAAATATGCCCATTATGTTTCAACCAACCATTTTCATGGCGGTTTTGTGGGTCATGATGCGTCCAATGTAATACACCACCTTTTTCGTTATATTCATACTCACCGTTAAATTCGACAATATCCCCTTTATGTAAATCTTCAATTTTTGGTGCTAAATCAATATTATGAGCCACTAAGATTGAAAGACCATTTTTTAATACAAGAATAAATTTCTGATGTTTTGTCCCATCATTATCTTCTCTTAAAATTGCTTTTACTCGACCACTTCCCTGCACTTGAACATTACTTTGTCTGCGGTCATAGGCAGCTTTTATAGTATCTATCCCATCATTTGAAAACGTAGTTTCAGTATGCTGAGTGGCAGGACTTGATGATGGCGATTGATTTTTCTTATGCCCAGATAAATCCAGACCGAAATATGCAGCGATCAATAAAACAATAATGCCGCCAATACTCAAATTTTTTTTATTTGTCATCTTTATATTCCGATTTCAACAGGGATAAAAAAAGCCCCATAGGGGCTTTTTTTGAAGATACGAATTACTTCGCAGCAGCTTGAGCAGCAGCAACTTCTTCAGCAAAGCTAAGTTCAGCTTTTTTCTCGATACCTTCACCAACTTCGAAACGTACGAAGTTAGCAACAGTTGTACCAGTTGCTTTTAATACGTCAGCAACTTTTTTCTCGTTGTCGATAACGTACATTTGACGGTCAAGAGCAACTTCGTTTAAGTATTTCTCAACAGAACCAGTTACCATTTTCTCAACGATGTTCGCTGGCTTACCAGATTCTAACGCTTTCGCTTCAGCAATTTCTTTCTCTTTAGCGATAAGGTCAGCAGGAACAGCTTCAGCGCTTACTGCTACTGGGTTGAATGCAGCAACGTGCATTGCGATACCTTTACCAGTGTCAGCATCACCAGTGTAAGAAACTACAACACCGATTTTTAAACCGTGTTTATAGATAGCCAAGTTTTCGCCTTCAACGATTTTCGCGCGACGAACTTGGATGTTTTCACCGATTTTTTGAACAAGCGCAATACGAGCTTCTTCAACTGATTGGCCATCAGCCAATTTTAATTCAGCGATTTTAGCAGCATCAGTTTCGCCAGCAGCTAAAGCAGCAGCAGCAACTGCGTGTGCAAAGTTAGAGAAGTTTTCGTCTTTAGCAACGAAGTCAGTTTGACAGTTTACTTCAACTAAGATCGCTTTATTACCGTCTTGAACGATAGTGATTGCACCGTCAGCAGCAATGTTGCCAGCTTTTTTAGCAGCTTTAGCTTGACCAGATTTACGAAGGTTATCAATAGCAAGTTCGATGTCACCGTTCGCTTCTGTTAATGCTTTTTTGCATTCCATCATTGCAAGACCAGTACGGTCACGTAATTCTTTTACCATGCTTGCAGTAATTGCAGTCATGTTGATCTCCTAAAATCGGTAGAAAATAAATCTGTTCAACAAAAACGGCCCAAAGAAACTCTGGGCCGTTTGCACTCTCGACGCTTAATTTGCCACCATTACATGTCGCAAAAATGACAAGCCTGCGTCAAAACGCATTAAGCCTCAGAAGCGTCTTTCGCAGCGTCATCGCCTTTTGCTTGAGCGTTCGCTTGAGATTGAGCGTATTCTTTACCAGCAAGAATTGCATCAGCCATAGCTGAAGCATATAAAGTTACTGCACGGATCGCATCGTCGTTACCAGGAATAACGTAATCAACGTTATCTGGGTTAGAGTTTGTATCAACGATACCGATAACAGGAATACCTAAGTTCTTAGCTTCTTTAATTGCAATCGCTTCGTGATCAACGTCGATTACAAATAATGCGTCAGGTAAACCACCCATGTTTTTAACGCCGCCTAAAGAGCGCTCAAGTTTTTCCATCTCACGAGTACGTTCTAAAGCTTCACGTTTAGTAAGCTTAGCAAAAGTACCGTCTTGAGATTGAGTTTGAAGATCTTTTAAACGGTTGATAGATTGGCGAAGTGTTTTCCAGTTCGTCAACATACCACCTAACCAACGGTGGTCTACATATGGTTGACCAGCGCGTTGAGCTTGTTCACGGATGATGTTAGAAGCAGCACGTTTTGTACCAACGAACAAAACTTTGTTCTTTTTGCTTGCTAATTGGTTAGCGAAGTTCAAAGCATCATTTAACGCAGGAACAGTGTGCTCAAGGTTGATGATGTGAATTTTGTTGCGCGCGCCAAAAATGTATTGACGCATTTTTGGGTTCCAGAAACGAGTTTGGTGACCAAAGTGCGCACCTGCTTGAAGAAGGTCGCGCATGCTTACGTTGTAATCTGCCATTTTCTTTACCTTAAAAGTTGGGTTAGGCCTCCATATATCCGCATTCTCCACCTTTTTACGGGCACCCAGAGTAATGTGACGATATATGTGCGGATTTTTTACTCCACCTATCAAAATTCTTCGTAAAAGATATTCACGAAAAGCATTTGATAAAATGGGCGGCTATTTATACCATAGACGCTTGTAAATTACCAAAAGTTTTTAGAGATCATGAACAGTACTTATACAGCTCCACGTCGATTAATCAAAACTCCAGATGAAATTGAAAAAATGCGCATTGCAGGACGACTGGCGGCTGAAGTTCTAGAGATGATCAAGCCGTATATTAAGGCCGGTGTAAGTACCCTCGAACTTGATACGATTTGCCGTAATCATATTGAAAATGTACAACACGCTATTCCAGCCTGCGTAGGTTACGGCGGTGCTCCAGGACGTCCTGCTTTTCAACACTCTATCTGTACTTCGGTTAACCATGTTGTATGTCATGGTATTCCTTCTGAAAATAAAATCTTGAAAAACGGCGATATTCTTAATATTGATGTAACAGTGATCAAAGACGGTTATCACGGCGACACTAACATGATGTATATCGTGGGTGGTGAGACTTCTATTTTGGCAAACCGTTTATGTAAAGTTGCTCAAGAAGCAATGTATCGTGGAATGGCAACAGTTAGAGATGGTTCATATTTAGGTGATATTGGCCATGCCATCCAAAAATATGTCGAGTCAGAACGTTTTAGCGTAGTACGTGAATATTGTGGTCACGGTATCGGTACTGTCTTCCATGACGAACCTCAAGTATTGCACTATGGACAACCTGGTACAGGCATGCGTTTAGAAGCAGGTATGACTTTTACCATTGAACCTATGGTCAATGCGGGTGTTTGGCAGACTAAATTGCTTGGTGATAAATGGACTGTTGTAACTAAAGACCATAAACTTTCTGCTCAATATGAACATACTATTTTAGTGACTCAAACAGGGATTGAAGTGTTAACAGCTCGTCCTGAAGAAGACCTCTCACGTTTCAATTAATAGTTTAATCAGATTTAATAAAAGGCTACTTTATGTAGCCTTTTATTTTTTATTTTGTACTTTTTATTAATAAATCTTTCTAAATATAAACAAATATTTCAAAAACATTACAATTATTAATTTTTATTACACAATCATTTTAATAAAACGCGCTATGGTGGGCTCAATAAAAATCAGTAAACAAATGTCCGGACATGGAGTCCTTTATGATGAAAAAGTCATTATTTTGTATGACAGCTGCCTTTTTTGCTCTGCCTACAGTCACTTTCGCTGCTTCACCATATTTTAGTTTTAAAGATGGTGATGGTTTCAAGCGTTTTTCGGTTTCTGCTGGCTGGTTACATGCCATGCCACAAGGAAGCGCAAATCCAGTTAATATTAATACTAGTGTTGCAGAAGGAACTACTTCTAAAGTAGGTTCCGTATCAAAACAATCTGTTTTAAATGCGGCTGACCGAAGTTCCAATCCCCTCTTATACGATGCAATCAAAATTTTACCCACAGATACACTGCCTTCAATACTCACCGGAACAGCCACTGTAAATGGATTATCAAATTGGCAAAGTCAAGGTACGGGTTTAGAAGCAAAAGATGTCGACACGTTAGGGATCATGGCGAATTATAATTTTACAGATAATCTATCTCTAGAAATTAAAGCCGGTGTCCCTCCTAAAGTTGATATTCAAGGTAAAGGTAATATTTATGCACCATTATCAGGTTCAGCAAATACCACTCTTGGCACGATAGGTTTAAAAGAAGATATTCATATCACCGATCTCACTCAAGGTGGTAAAGCTGCTACCGCACGTGCCTGGTTACCTGCTGTGGAACTACACTATCAATTTGGTAAATCTGGGGTAAATAAATTCCGTCCATATGTAGGTGCCGGGGTCATGTATGCCTATTTTAATGAATTAAAAATGAATTCAGGGATTGAGTCAGATTTAATTAAAGCAGGCCATATGATTCAAAATATTCATGATGGTCAAGCTGGAGCAGCTTTAGATGGCAAAACATCTTCAGCTAACCCTATTGTGAAGTTAGAGGCAACTGATACTTTCGCACCTATTGTTACTGTTGGTGCGACTTATGATTTCAATCCAAACTGGTTTGCTGTAGGTTCCGTTTCTTATTCGAAAATGAATAATGAAGCAAAAATTTATGTTACTGACCAAAACACTGGTAAAGAGCTTATCAAAGCAAACACCAAAATTGATATCGATCCACTAATTACATATGTTGGTATAGGTTATCGTTTCTAATTTTTTTAAAAGCACCCCAGCTATAAAAGCTTTACTAAAGGTTTTTATAGCTTTTTTTATTAAACAAATTAAAGCTGCTTCTTTTTAAACCAATATGCTAAAAAAATGAGCATTTCTTATTAAAAGAATCTCTCATCATTTTCCTCTTTCTTCCTATTTTCTTAATTTTGTTTTAGTCATTAATTTTTTTAATTTCTAACTAATTTAATAAAATTAAAAACTAAAGTTTTCCTCTTAGTAAAAATTATTTTTTGGCACGTCCTTTGCTTTATTACAACATGATGAATCAATGGCGATTCAATGGATAAACCAAGACGGCCAATGACGTCCGCTCTGATCGGTATGCAAATAGACAATTCAATTTGTCATGCAAATTAAAATTTCGTTCAGTTCAGGGGGACGGCGTATGTCTTCAAATATCAATCTAGATGCAAAAAAAGCAACTGAGATTAAATTATTTAGTTTCTCAACTCCAGCCATGCGTGCGTTCCATATGTCTTGGCTCGCATTTTTTGTGTGTTTTTTCGCATGGTTTGCATGTGCTCCACTAATGCCTGTTATTAAAGGCGAATTTGGCTTAACAAAAGATCAAATTGCCAATATTAATATTGCCGCCGTTGCGATTACGATTTTAGTACGACTTGCTGTAGGACCACTTTGCGATAAATATGGTCCACGAATTACCTATACAGCCCTACTCTTACTAGGCAGTATTCCGGTATTTGGTGTCGCTGCAGCTAACAGTTATGAATCTTTTCTATTCTTCCGCTTGCTGATTGGTGCAATTGGCGCAAGCTTTGTCATTACGCAATATCATACAAGTATTATGTTTGCGCCTAACGTTGTAGGCACAGCAAATGCAGCAGCAGCTGGTTGGGGCAATGCTGGTGGCGGTGCAACTCAAGCGTTAATGCCTTTATTACTTGGTGCAATTGTCATGTTTGGTGTCGAACAAACTATGGGCTGGCGCATTGCTCTCATCGTACCTGGTGTAATGATGGTGATTGTGGGAGTCCTTTACTGGAAACTAACTCAAGATTGCCCTCAAGGAAATTTTAAAGAGGTTCGCGCACAAGGTATTGAAGTTGGCAGTGGTAAAAAAGGCGGTATGGCAATTTTAATGCAAGCTGCTCGTAACTACCGCGTCTGGATTTTATTTCTGGCTTATGGCGCATGCTTTGGTATCGAAATTTTTATCCATAACGTGGCAGCGATGTACTATGTTGATCAGTTCAAAATGGATTTAAAAACTGCGGGCTTAACGGCCGGAATATTTGGCCTTCTCGCGTTATTCGCACGGGCATTGGGAGGCATTATTTCAGATAAAGTCGCACTTAAAAAAGGACTAGACGGACGCACTAAGGTACTGGTACTCATGATTTTAGGCGAAGGTTTATTTTTGATTCTTTTCTCTCAAATGAACGGCGTCACTCTCGCTATTCTTTCAATGACTATCTTTGCACTATTTACTCACATGGCCTGCGGCGCAACGTATGCATTGGTACCATTTATTGATCGCAATGCATTAGGCGGTGTTGCTGGAATTATTGGTGCAGGTGGGAATGCAGGCGCAGTAGCAGCTGGTTTCTTGTTAAAAGGTGTACTTGATGTTCAAACTTGTCTCTTTATTTTAGGTGGACTGGTTATGGTTGCAGGTTGTAGCGTAATTTTGATTCGCTTCACAACCGAGCATAAAGAAAAGGAAAAAGTACTTTTTGAACAAGCTCTACTTGAACGTAATTCCGCAGCTTAATTTTCATAATAAGCAGAAATTAAAATGATTTCTGCTTATTTACTTTTTATAGCGTCACATATCTCTTTCAAGCTTTTTAATTCTTCTTAAATATTTTTATAGATATATCGATATTATTCGATATATCTTTTACAATGATTCATCACATTCTTATAACTTTACACTCACAATGACTAAAACAAGCAACCAGTTTTCTCAATCACTCATTTATATGCTCATTGGTAGTGCCATTATTTTGGCTCTTTCATTAGGTGTTCGTCATGGTTTCGGACTTTATCTGGTCCCAATGAGCCATGATTTTGGTTGGGGTCAGCATGTTTTTAGTCTCGCAATTGCTATGCAAAATCTAATTTGGGGAGCTGTGCAGCCTTTTACCGGTGCAATCGCAGACAAATATGGCAGTAAAGTTGTGGTTGCTGTCGGCGGATTACTTTATGCGCTTGGTTTACTCTTAATGGCTTTTAGCTCAAGTGTACTCATTTTGAATTTGAGCCTAGGTCTTATTATGGGTTTAGCTTTATCAGCCACTTCATTCACAGTATTACTTAGCGCAGTAGGCCGAGCTGCTCCACCAGAAAAAAGAAGTATGGCAATGGGCATTGCCAGTGCAGCTGGTTCTTTTGGCCAATTTATTATGCTGCCTTCCACCCTTCTCTTACTTAAAACAGTGGGATGGTCGTCAGCTTTAATGGTAAGTGCGCTGTTAATCGCTCTTATCATTCCTCTAGCATGGATGTTAAAAGGGCCAAGCAACCAAGCCCCAAAAGCAATCGCTCAATCTCAGCTCACCTTTAAACAAGTACTAAATATTGCTAGAAAACATAAGCCGTTCTGGTGGTTAGCTTTAGGTTTTTTAGTGTGCGGATTCCAGGTTGTTTTCTTGGGTGTCCACCTACCAGGCTATTTAATCGATCACGGCTTTGATGCAGCCACAGGTACAGTATTTCTTGCTTTGGTCGGGTTGTTTAATATTGTGGGAACTTACGGTGCAGGTTGGTTGGGAGACCGTTTCTCGAAACCTAAACTATTAATGGCACTTTACGGAAGCCGTGGCATCGCAATCATTGCCTTTTTATTATTACCTTTAAGCACTTATACGGTATATGCTTTTGGCATCATCATGGGACTTCTATGGCTCTCTACAGTTCCGCTTACAAACGGCATTGTGGCAAATATGTTTGGTGTTAAATATCTTTCAATGCTGAGCGGAATCGTGTTTTTCACCCATCAAGTTGGTTCTTTCTTTGGCGGTTGGCTTGGTGGTGTTAACCATGACTTAACAGGTAATTACAATGCGATTTGGCTCTGCTCTATTGCATTGAGTATATTAGGGATAATCGTACATTTCTTTGTAAATGAGGAGGCTGTTATTCATGACGCATAATGCCTTACTTTTGAAAACAATTATGACTTTCTTCATTGCCGCTCTTCTGGTTCTTTCTATCGTATTATGGAAGCAGACGCCTGATTTATTTGAATATTTTAATCAAGCATTTTGTGCACACTAGATAGATGAGACACTAAAATCAGTCTGCACATTGTCATAAAAATATAAAAATCGTATGGTCTAATGAAAATAAAAAAGCCCGCAAGTTTGCGGGCTTTTTTATGAAAAACTTATTTAAAATCAAAATAAACGATTCATACCATTAAGTGCAGCTACACGATATGCTTCAGCCATTGTTGGATAGTTAAACGTCGTTTCAACAAAATATTTCAAGGTATTATTTGGGCTGTGCATAACTGCCTGCCCAATGTGAATAATTTCGGCAGCATTATTACCAAAACAGTGAATACCTAAAACTTCTAAAGTGTCGCGGTGGAAAAGTATCTTCAACTCACCCACGGTATCACCCGTAATTTGTGCACGTGCTAAATGTCGGAAAGATGCCTGTCCCACTTCATATGGAATTTTCTCTTCCGTTAATTCCTGTTCATTCTTACCAATCGAAGAAATTTCAGGAATTGTATAGATACCTGTTGGAATATCACGCACTGGCTTCGCATCTTCACCACTCATGTTCGCACCAGCACAGCGTCCTTGGTCATAAGCAGCCGAAGCAAGTGAAGGCCAACCAATCACATCACCAGCAGCATAGATGTTTTCAACTTCAGTTTGATACTGATCATTTACAGAAAGTTGACCACGACTATTTGGTACTAGTCCGACATTTTCAAGACCCAAACCTTCTGTATTTCCTGAACGGCCATTACACCAAAGAATCGCATCAGCTTTAATCTTTTTACCACTTTGTAAGTGTAAAACAACGTGGTCATCAAATGTTTCAAGATGATCCATTTGCTCGTTGTGGCGAATTAACACCCCTTGCTCACGTAAGTGATAAGACAGAGCATCAGCAATTTCATCATCTAAATAGCTTAAGAGTTTTTGCTGAGTATTAATCAAGTCAACTTTATGGTCTAAACCAATAAAGATTGAAGCATATTCACAGCCAATAACGCCTGCGCCGTAAATAATGATTTTTTGAATCGAATAATCAAGATCAAGAATTTTATCTGAATCAAATACACGAGGATGGTCAAAGTCGAGGCCTTGTGGATGATAAGGACGACTACCTGTCGCAATCACGATTTGCTTACAGATAATTGTTTCTTTAATACCTTCATGGCTAAAAACTAAAACTGTATTTTTATCTTGAATATATGCACGGCCATGGAATACACCTATTTTGTTACGATCATAAAAGCGTGTATGTGTATCAACTTGTTGTTGAATTACTTTGTGTGCATTACGCAAAACCTGCTTCATGGTGAACTGTTTCCATTCACCTACTTTTTGAAACATTGGATCACGTTGATAGCGGATAATACTAGATACTGTTTGACGCAATGCTTTACTTGGAATAGTCCCTACGTGAGCACAGTTACCACCAAGTTGATCACGCACATCTACAATTGCAACACGCTTACCCGCTTTTGCAAGCTTCATTGCCGCGCCTTCACCTGCAGGTCCAGAACCGAGAACTACCGTATCGTACTTAACGAAATTCCCACTAACGACCTCTTTTTTACGTGGCATTGAAAGCTCCTTCCTCTCTTGAATGACCATATTTTATAATAGATTATGACTAATATGCGGTGAATTTATGTATTTCTCAACCCTATATTTCTGAATAACCACATTTATTATATGAATAGTTATTTTCCGCTATTAACCAAAGAACTCCGCTATAATACAATGTCAATGTCTCTATAAACGAGTGGAAAAGTTAAATATGTCAGAACACCGTAAACCTGAACAGGGTGTAAAACTTCGTGGCGCAGAAAAAGTCGCAAGAATTCCTGTAAAAGTTGTACCTACGGTTGAAGTGCCGCGTAAACCTGACTGGATTCGTGTCAAGATGACGGCACCAGAAGAAGTTCAGCGTATTAAAACGACTTTACGTGCTCAAAAACTCCATACCGTTTGTGAAGAAGCAGCTTGTCCTAACCTACCAGAGTGTTTTGGTGGTGGTACAGCAACATTCATGATTATGGGCGATATTTGTACACGTCGTTGTCCGTTCTGTGATGTAGCACATGGGCGTCCAAATGCATTAGACCCTGATGAGCCTCGTCACATGGCAGAGACAATTGCCAATCTTAAGCTCAAATATGCAGTAATTACTTCGGTTGACCGTGATGACTTACTCGACGGCGGTGCACAACACTTTGTTGACTGTATTAAAGAAGCTCGTGCGCTTAGTCCAAATACATTACTCGAAATTTTAGTGCCAGACTTCCGTGGACGTATGGATATTGCTTTACGCATTATGACTGAATGTCCACCAGACGTATTTAACCACAACATTGAGACTGTACCTCGTCTGTATAAAGCCATGCGTCCAGGTTCAGATTACCAACATTCTTTAAACTTATTGAAAATGTTTAAAGAATACTGCCCTGACATTCCAACAAAATGTGGTTTGATGGTAGGTATTGGTGAAACTGAAGAAGAAGTGATTGCATTACTTGATGACTTACGTGCTCACGATGTCGACTATGTGACTATCGGTCAATATTTACAACCTTCTAAACAACACGCGCCAATTGACCGTTTTGTAACACCAGAAGAGTTTGAACGCTATGCAGAGCATGGCCGTAAACTTGGCTTTAGAAATATCTGGTCTGCACCAATGGTTCGTTCAAGTTATTTTGCTGACCGCCAATATCATGGCGAACCAGTACCAGAAGTTCGTCGTAAAGTAGATCCTGCTAAAAAAATCGCGGTTCAGGTCGTCGAAGCTTAATCTAGTAAATCTTTTTAAAAAGCCCTCTAATCTGAGGGCTTTTTATTTGTATAAGAAAATCAATAACATTTCTTGACAAATCGATAAAACAAGCCATTACACATTCATTTAAAAATATCTTATATCTAAAAGCACGATATATCCCTGCTCTAGCATATACATCAATTGCGACATAAAAAATTAAATTTAAACAGCATTAAAAAATTAGCTAGTTAAGCCTTAATCTCTCCTCGCTTTTTTTGTAACTTCCAACTTGAGGGCTTATCTAGCAAGGAGCAAGTATGATTTTCCTACTCTTTGTTTTAAGTATTGTCATTCAGCTCATTGCAATATGGGCAATTTTCTTTTTTAACCTAAACAGAGTCATTGGCAGTGTTCTTATGATTGCGGTCGCCATACTTACTGCATTCATTTTAACGCCATGGTCATTACTCTTAGGTATTCCTCTTATTGCGCTGAGCATTATCATTTTGTTTAAACCTTTACGGTTTAACTTAATTACTCAACCTGCATATAAAACTCTGGCAAATTCAATGCCGAGCATCAGCACAACCGAACAAGAAGCTTTAGAAGCAGGAACAAGCTGGTGGGAAAAAGAATTGTTTATGGGGGCTCCAGACTGGTCGCAATTTGAAAAATATCCCTATCCTACACTTTCACAAGAAGAGCAAAGTTTTATCGATAATGAAGTTGAAGTGCTATGTAGTATGCTTGATGAATGGGAAATTCATCATCAATTAAAAGACCTTCCTCCTGAAGTTTGGCAATTCATTAAAGATAAAGGTTTCTTAGGCCTAATTATTCCAAAATCCTTTGGCGGTAAAGAATTTAGCTCATTTGCTCAAAGCCGCATTATGAGCAAAATTGCCTCGCGTTCGTTAACTGCTGCGGTGAGTTGTATGGTTCCTAACTCATTAGGACCCGGCGAACTACTCATGCACTACGGTACTGATGCACAAAAACAGCAATACTTACCAGGCCTGGCTAAAGGTGAAGAGATCCCATGCTTTGGTTTAACGAGTCCAGAAGCAGGTTCAGATGCAGGCGCAATTCCAGATTCGGGAGTGGTTTGCTACGGCGAATATGAAGGCGCTCAAGTTCTTGGTCTACGCATGAATTTCTCTAAACGCTGGATTACGCTTGCTCCAATTGCCACCGTAGTTGGCCTAGCATTTAAGCTTTATGACCCTGAAGGTCTACTCGGCGATAAAAATAAAACCGAATACGGTATTACGTGTGCACTCATTCCTGCAAGCCATGCAGGTGTAAAAATAGGTGCACGCCATTATCCCGGCTCTCCATTTATGAATGGAACAGTAGAAGGTGAAGATGTCTTCATTCCAATTGATTGGATTATTGGCGGACAAGAAAATGCTGGTAAAGGCTGGCGCATGCTGATGGAATGCTTAGGCGTCGGTCGTGGCATTTCCCTTCCAGCATTAGCCACAGCCGCAGGTGAAATGAGCTATTTAACTGTCGGTGCTTTTGCGAGAATTCGTCAACAGTTCAATATTTCTGTCGGCAAATTTGAAGGTGTACAAGAAGCAAGTAGTGAAATTGCCAGTGATGCCTATATGCTTGAAGCATTCCGTTATTTAGTGACATGTGGTTTAAATCAAGGTGGAACCCCTGCCGTGATGACCGCCATGGCAAAATACTATGCAACTGAAACCATGCGCAAAGTGGTTAATCACGGCATGGATATTGCTGGTGGACGTGGTATTCAGCTTGGGCCCCGCAACTTCCTTGCACTTACCTATCAAGCTATTCCTATTGCAATTACAGTCGAAGGTGCAAATATTTTAACCCGTTCATTAATGATTTTTGGTCAGGGTTCAATGCGCTGTCACCCTTATCTTTTTGAAGAACTACAATTGCTTCAGTCTGATGATAAAGCCAATGCAGTACAAAAATTCGATGACCTGTTATTTAAACACTTAGCCTATACCTTTAACCGTGGTGCAAAATCATTTGCTTATGGTTGGACAGGTGGTTCAAGTGATGCACCTCAATCATCAGATCAGTTCACTGCGAGTTACTATAAAACGATTAATCGTTTTAGTGCCAACTTCGCACTTGTTTCTGACATGTCGCTTGGCTTACTTGCCGGAGATTTAAAACGTAAAGAAATGCTATCAGGACGTTTGGCCGATATACATGCGCATTTATTTATATCTACTGCAATTTTAAAATTTTATGAAGCTGGGCAAAAAACTGAAGCTGAACAACTGCATGCTAAACTAGCACTACAAAAAGCATTCTTGAATATTCAGGAAGCGTTTTGGGGGCTATTTGATAACTTCCCAGCCAAGTTTCCAGCAGCACTTGTAAAATGGATATGTTTCCCGTTAGGCCGCATTATTTCAAAACCTGACGATGAGCTAAAACAACAAGTAGCTGAACTTATGATGGAAGAACACCCATTTAGAGAGCAACTTAAACACCATGTGTACTATTCAACTGAACCTAATGACGTGACTGGACGTCTGGAACATACATTCCAGATTTTAAGAACCATCGAGCCGCTTTGGGATAAGTTTAAGAAAGCTGAATCTAAAGGAAAATTTACAGGGCTTACTTTTGAAGAGAATATTGCACAGGCTACAAAAGAAGGCTTTATTTCTGATAGCGAAGCTCAACAATTGTTGCAATACAACGCAATTCGATTTGACAGCATGCTTACCGATGTTTTTGATGAAAAACTCGACAAGGATCTGCCTTTATCAAACCCTCATCAAATAGTGTGACTGATGCCTCCACCAATTCACTATTGCAATCATTTTTGATTCGCATTAATTAATAAATAACCATAAAAGCGTCACTCGACGCTTTTATTTTTAGGAGAAATTAATGTCTAAGCAAGATTACGAAAATGGATTAAAAGTACGCATAGAAGTAATGGGAGAAGCTTTTGTAAAACGTGCACAAGAAAATACGGTACCCTTTACCCAGCCCTTACAAGACTGGATTAATGAACATGCTTGGGGTTCGACTTGGCAGCGTGAAGGTGTGCTACCACGTAAATATCGCTCATTAATCACTCTAGCAATGTTAACTGCGCTTAAATCTCCTACCGAGCTTAAAGGCCATGTCCGTGGTGCACTCAATAATGGTTGTACAGTGGAAGAAATTCAGGAAACTTTATTGCATAGTTTGCCATATTGCGGTGCTCCTGCTACTCAGGAAGCTTTTCGCGCTGCTTTAGAAGTCATTCAAGAATATCAACAACAATAACTTTAATCTGAGCCAGAACTCTACTGGCTCACTTTGATCTAATTTAATGTAGTCGAATAAATATTTAAATTACGTTCACCAATTATAATAGCCTGACGACAAATTCCTTCTGCTTTACGCTGGTTCTCAAAAACTGTTGCCGACATCGGCTCAAAACTATCAAAAAAGCAAATTTCCTTTTGATCTATAGAATAAACCAGTGACTGATTACCTACACCATCTAAAGTGTCGTAGTACACAATCATCATTTTTCCATGATGAATAGCAGCTTGAATATCTTGATAGCTCAAAGCAGATCCTATTGGAATTTTTAGTACCTTTGCTTCTTTATAGCTCATGCGTTCGCTCGGGCTAATATTGGGATCATGATCTGAGTGAAAGGACACATCAAAACCAAACTTTTTTAAAGCAACAGCTAAAGCAATGGTATAGGTACCATCTTGCTCATATCGGCAAACTTTAATCAACTCAGCGACATCAATTTCTATCCCATAATGCTTTAGTACCATCCAAACTGCGAAAACTCCACTGTTCGCTTCGAGATTTGCCAAAGATTCGGGAATATTTAAGGCCATAATTTAAACCTAAAGTCGTAATTAAGCAGATAATAAACAAAACTGGATTGGCACTAAAAGCTTTTCCAAGTACAATGTTTCGCTAGTCGAGGGATGCTGCGACAAATGATCGGCACTAAAGATCATTTTGCCAGGCTCGACGATCGGTTAAACACTCGTTTTAACCAACAACGGCATCCGCGAACAGAATGATCAATACTATTTTTTCCTAGGAGATCCTGATGAACGCGGTTAATGCTTCATTTACAGATTACAAAGTTGCTGACATCTCACTTGCTGACTACGGTCGCAAAGAAATCAAACTTGCTGAAGCAGAAATGCCAGCTTTGATCGGCTTACGTAAACGCTATGCAGCTTCTAAACCACTTGCTGGCGCAAAAATTCTTGGCTGTATCCACATGACCATTCAAACAGCTGTTCTTATTGAAACGCTTGTTGAATTAGGTGCTGAAGTTCGCTGGACATCTTGCAACATTTTCTCTACTCAAGACCATGCTGCTGCTGCAATTGCTGCTCGCGGTATTCCAGTTTTTGCTTGGAAAGGTGAAACTGAAGAAGAATATGTATGGTGCTTAGAACAACAGATCAATGTAAATGGTCAACCTTGGGATGCCAACATGATTTTGGACGATGGCGGTGACTTAACTGCTCTTGTTCATGAAAAATACCCTGCTCTTTTAGAACGTATTCACGGTATTACCGAAGAAACAACTACAGGTGTTCAACGTCTTATCGAAATGTGGAAAGACGGTTCTTTGAAAGTACCTGCAATTAATGTAAACGACTCTGTTACTAAGTCTAAAAACGACAACAAATATGGCTGCCGTCACTCATTAAATGACGCAATCAAACGTGCTACAGATATGTTGTTATCTGGCCGCCGTGCGCTTGTGATCGGTTACGGTGACGTAGGTAAAGGTTCTGCTCAATCTTTACGTCAAGAAGGCATGATCGTTCGTGTAACTGAAGTTGATCCAATTTGTGCAATGCAAGCATGTATGGACGGCTATGAAGTTGTATCTCCATATAAAAACGGCGTACAAACAGGTAAAAAAGAAGATATTAACCACGATCTTCTTGGCAACACTGACCTTGTTGTAACAACAACTGGTAACTACCACGTGTGTGATGCCGCAATGCTAGACAGCTTAAAAGCTGGTGCAGTTGTATGTAACATCGGTCACTTCGATACAGAAATCGACACAGCTTATTTACGTGGTTACAAGTGGGTTGAAGTTAAGCCACAAGTTCACCAAGTTTATCGTTCAGAAGACGAAAACAACTACCTTATCCTTCTTTCTGAAGGCCGCCTTGTGAACTTAGGTAATGCAACTGGTCACCCATCACGTGTAATGGATGGTTCTTTTGCTAACCAAGTTTTAGGCCAAATTCACTTATTCCAAGAGAAATTTGCTGACCTTCCTGCAAGCGAAAAAGCTGCAAAAATTCGCGTAGAAGTTCTTCCTAAGAAACTTGACGAAGAAGTTGCTGCAGCAATGGTTGCAGGTTTCGGTGGTATACTTACTCAGTTAACTCAAGAGCAAGCCGATTATTTAGGTGTTGCTGTTGAGGGACCATTCAAATCTGACGCTTACAAATACTAAGAACTTAAGGGCAGACGGTGAACCGACTGCCCTTTTTTCTAAAAATGTTTCGCTGTTTACAAGGATTTGACATGACTAAACGTACACCTATTTCTTTTGAGTTTTTCCCGCCAAAAACTGATGCCGGTGCTGAAAAACTTCGTATTGTTCACCAAGAATTACAGCTATTAAATCCAGAGTTTTTCTCGATTACTTATGGCGCTGGTGGTTCTACTCGCGAACGTACACTTGCCGCTATTGAAGATTTCAACGGTAAAGGCACTCCTGTTGCCCCTCACCTTTCTTGTATTGGTGATGATAAGACGCGTATTGCTGAACTACTCGATTTATATAAAGCTCAAGGCATTGACCGTATTGTCGCTTTACGTGGCGACTTACCATCTGGACAGGTTGGTCTTGGCGAGCTTCCTTATGCTCAAGACTTAGTACGTTTTATTCGTGAGCACTCAGGTGATCATTTTCATATTGAAGTTGCAGCTTACCCAGAAATGCATCCTCAAGCTGAAAGCCTTGATTCAGACATCCAACGTTTTATTGAAAAAGTACAAGCTGGTGCCAATGCTGGAATTACCCAATTCTTCTTTAATCCAGATTCATACTTTTATTTTATGGAGCGTTTGGAAAAAGCTGGAATTAACATTCCGGTAGCTCCTGGTATCATGCCGATTACCAATGCAAGCAACTTAATTCGCTTTGCAGATGGTACTGGTGCTGAAATTCCTCGCTGGATCCGTAAGCAGTTACAAGCCTATGGCGATGACAGTGAAAGTATTAAAGCTTTTGGTCATGAAGTTGTTGTTAAGCTATGCGAACGCCTGATTGCAGGTGGTGCACCAAGCTTGCACTTCTACTCAATGAACCAAGTCGAACCAACTCGTCAACTTGTTGTTGATCTTGGTTTAAATTAATTTTGTAAGGCGTACCCAATGAATCGTTTTTTTATCGAAACTGAACTTACAGTTGGCTCAACAATTCAGCTGACTGAATCGGTATTCCATCATTGGGTACGTGTTTTACGTGCACAACTACAAGAACAAGCGACTCTATTTAATGGACAAGGCGGAGAATATCTCGCAACATTGACCGAAATTAATAAAAAAAATGCATTTATCACAATTGAGAGTTTTAATCCTACAAACCGTAACGCTCCTTTTAAAGCTATTCTTGGTCAGGTCATGAGTAAAGGTGACCGAATGGATTATGCTATTCAGAAAGCCACTGAACTTGGTGTTAGCAAAATTCAGCTTTTAACCAGTGAACGTTGTGAAATGCGTTTGAAATATGACCGAGACCAAAAAAAATTAGACCATTGGCAAGCTGTTGCGATTGCAGCATGTGAGCAATGTGGACTTAACTTAGTCCCAGAAGTTTTAGCCCCTATTTCGCTTAATGAATGGCTAAGCTCTTCTGAACTTCCTGTATCTAAATTTGTTTTAGCTCCTGAAAAAGAACAAAAAGATGTATTGTCAGGGATTCAGCCTGAACTTGCCCTATTAATTGGTCCAGAGGGTGGTTTAAGCGAAAATGAAATTACGCAAGCGAATCAAGCTGGTTTTATGAACTGGTGTATTGGAGATCGTGTATTACGCACTGAAACTGCACCTGTTGTAGCATTATCTATTTTAAATTATCGGTTTTTATCCATATAAACTAATTGAACATTGATTAAATCAACAATTAAAGTTAACTTACTTTTACTGTATGAATATTAATTTAAATTTTTTTCCACTGATAAATCAGATTCTTTCTGTATAAATGTAAAAAAATAGGATAGAAAAATCTTATGTCTGGCCTTCAGGAAGAATATTTACAGCATCAAACAAAAATTGAACAGCTCCGGCTCTCAATTCAATATATTCGCTGGTATCTGATTAGCCTAATATTACTTTGCATAATTTCAGCCCTTATTTTCTCTTGTTACTTTACTTCTTACATTACAAAGTTTATTTGGTCAATTGGCTTTACCGTTTTAATTTTTACCTGTCTATTATTTATTCCAAAACTTTTAACACAATATCGCGATATTAATTTTATTAAAAAAACTGATTTGACCCTGCAAGCTATTTGTTTGCTCTCTGGAATTTTAATGGGAATAAATATAATTGTTCTTCATTTTTCGCTTCCAGCTAGCTTAATCTCCATATCCGATGTTCATATCCTAATCGCCCTATTTATTACTTCAGCACACATTATTGGTCTTACTTTTTTAACTCAGCAGCCCCGATATTTTTATTTACTCTTTATTCCAAGTACAGTTCCACTCCTTATTAGTCAATTTACCCATTCTCAAGTCACCCAACTTCCTTTTTACTTTGCTTATAACTTAGCCTTTGTAGCAACTTTGCTTTGTGCATATGCAACTCAACGTAACTATCAAAAAATTTCTCAACTATTATTTAAAAATAAGCAACTTGTACAAGTCGCAGAACAGCATACTCAATGGGCTGAAGAGTTATGTGTACAGCTCCAACAAGAAGTAAATAAATCCAAAGATATTGAAGCACAGCTTCAATTTAATAATCATTTACTCGAACAAAAAGTACGTGAGAGAACATACGACTTAACCAAAATGAATGAGAGGCTTGAAAGTCATCGTCATAATTTAGCATTTGCCCATGAAACTGCAGGTATTCGACCGTGGGACTGGGATATTGAAAAACAAAAACTAGAAATCACTTTTTTTGATCAACAAAAACAAACGCAAAATACCTCTTTACATCTCAAAGCCATATTAGAGCGTATTCATCCGAATGACCGAAAATTATTTGATGAACGTTTAAAAGAACATTTGGAAGGAAAATCTGATCATTTCAATATTACTTTTCGTATTTTACGTCGTAATGGCTCTTGGCGCTGGATTCATGATGTAGGGCGTGTCATTAGCCGTGATCCTAAAACCAATAAAGCTTTACGCATGGTTGGAATGACCAGAGATATTCATCAGGAAAAAAAAGATCAAGAGCATCTAAGACTCTGCGCTATTGTTCTTGAACAAGCTGCTGAAGGAATTTTCATTCTTGATGAAAAACTTAATTATATTGATGTTAATCCTTATTATGAAAAATTAACTGGTTTTTCGAAATCTGAGTTATTAAATCAGCAGTTATTTAACATCGCAATAAATCAGAAATTGCAGCAACAACAGTTTCATGACTCGATTACCCAACAACTTCTTAAAACTGGTGAATATATGGGCCAGTTTGATGAAAAATTTGCATCGGGTAAGAGCGTTTATTTATGGCTTCATATTAATGCGGTTAAAGATGAACACAATCAAGTCATTAATTATATTGGTTTTGCACGTGATTTAACTGAGCAAAAACGCCAAGAACAACATTTATCTTATTTAAAAAATTATGATAGTTTAACTCACCTTCCTAACCGTTTTTATTATTACAATCAATTACATCAATATTTAGTCAATCCTTCTTATAGTTTTAAAAATCTGGCATTAATTCGAATTAATATTGATAGATTTAGAGCATTTAATGAGTTCTTAAATAATGATAGTGGTGACGAACTACTGAAACAATTTGCACAGCGTCTACGTCTCACCAATATTAATGCTATTTTAGTCGCTTATTTAAATGGGGACGATTTTGCGATTATTTATGAAATATCACCGATTCACCCAAATATTGAGCAATATTGTCAAAATATATTACAAGCTTTGAATGCACCTTTTTATATTGATCAGCAGGAATATTTTATTACAGCATCTATTGGAGTCGCTTGTTTTCCAGAACATGGCAGACAAGTTGACCATCTTAACAACCACGCTGAACAAGCATTGTCAGAAGCAAAACGTCTGGGAGGCAATACTATTAGCTATTATTGTAATAAAACAACAAATCCATATAAGACAGCCGATTTAGAACAAGAACTCCGTAAAGCCATTCAAAATGATGAGTTCGTTGTTTATTACCAACCGAAAATTAATTTAAATGACAAATCAGTTAAGGGTTTTGAAGCTTTAATTCGCTGGCAACATCCTGAAAAAGGACTAGTTATGCCAAATATGTTTATTCCTTTTGCTGAACGTAGTAGCCTTATTTCTGATATCGGTAAAGTCGTTTTAGATAAAGTCGGCAAACAATTACAAGAATGGAAAAAAGCTGGCTATACAGATATCCAAGTCTCGGTAAATATTGTTGCCCAACAAATTCATCGAGGCCTTTTACTCAATGACTTGGATGAGTTTTTAGAACAATATCAGTTAGATGGTTCAAATTTAGAGCTAGAAATTACCGAATCGGCTTTATTAGACAATACTGATAATGTGAAAAAATTATTGCATTCAATTAAAGAACGCAATATTTCAATTGCACTCGATGATTTTGGTACAGGTTATTCATCTTTAGCTTATCTAACAGAGTACCCAATCGATGTTTTGAAAATAGATCGAGCCTTTATTTCTAAAATTGGTGATCAAAAACAAGAAGCGATTGTCAATGCCATGATTGCGATGGGTAAAAGCATGGGATTAAAACTGGTTGCTGAAGGTGTTGAAACTGAGGAACAAGTCATTTATCTACAAAAACAACAATGTGATTTTTTACAAGGCTATTTCTTTAGTCGCCCACTCCATCCAAATCAGATTATTCAATATCTACAATCAAATACGTATATTTCATAATTGTTTTAACAGTCTATTTTACATGCGCTGGTTTTTCCAAAAATGAGCGTTTTTGACTGTGAGAAATAAAGAAGTAGTGTTATATTCTTTAGCATTTAGCTCACTACGGGGCTATTGGCAATTCGTCTACTATTCTCTTAATTGGTAAAAATTAAAGCAAAGTAAACGAAATGAGTTGCCTCCCCCTAAATGAGTGATTTGACTAGTTTGCTTTTTTGTATCAAATAGAGACTCAGATGGACGATCAATCTTTAAAACAGGCCGCTTTAAATTACCACGAATATCCAAATCCAGGGAAAATCAGCGTCACGCCTAGTAAGCAACTCGTCAACCAACGAGATTTGGCTCTAGCTTATTCACCAGGGGTTGCTGCTCCATGTTTAGAGATTGAACGTGATCCTTCAGCTGCTGCAAAATACACAGCGCGTGGTAACTTAGTTGCTGTTGTCAGTAACGGTACTGCGGTTCTTGGTTTAGGTAACATCGGTCCATTAGCTTCTAAACCGGTAATGGAAGGTAAAGGCGTTCTGTTTAAAAAGTTCGCTGGTGTTGATGTATTTGATATTGAAATTGCTGAAAACGATCCAGATAAAATCGTTGATATTGTTGCTTCATTAGAACCAACTTTTGGCGGCATTAACCTTGAAGATATCAAAGCACCAGAATGTTTCTATATTGAGAAGAAACTTCGTGAACGCATGAAAATTCCTGTGTTTCATGATGACCAACACGGTACAAGTATTATTGTAGGTTCAGCATTATTAAATGCTCTACAAATCGTTAACAAGAAAATTGAAGAAATCAAAATCGTTGCTTCAGGTGCAGGTGCTGCTGCCCTTTCTTGTTTAGATTTACTTTGCGCGTTAGGCGTAAATAAAGAAAATATCATTGTTGCCGATTCTCGTGGTCTACTTACGACTTCACGTGAAGGCTTAGATGAATCTAAAAAGCGTTATGTACAAGACATTAAAGCGACTCAATTACATGAAGTAATGGCTGGCGCAGATATGTTCTTAGGTCTTTCAGCTGCAGGTATTCTCACCAAAGATATGGTGAAACAAATGGCTGAAAATCCAATTATTTTTGCATTAGCAAACCCAGATCCAGAAATTCTGCCTGAACATGCACATGAAGTACGTCCTGATGTCATTATGGCAACTGGTCGTTCGGACTACCCGAACCAAGTAAACAATGCGTTATGTTTCCCTTATATCTTCCGTGGTGCACTTGATGTAGGTGCTACAACAATTAACGAAGATATGAAAATTGCATGTGTACACGCAATTGCACGTATGGCTCACGTAGAAGCTGACGCAGCTACTTATGGTGAAAAATCTGCTTCATTTGGTCGTGACTACTTAATTCCACGCCCACTTGATCAACGCTTAATTTTAGAAATCGCACCTGCTGTTGCTAAAGCAGCAATGGATTCAGGTGTTGCAACTCGCCCTATCGAAGATTTCTCTGCATATCGTCAAAAACTTTCTGAGTTTGTTTATAACTCAGCATTCTTGATGAAACCAATCTTTGCTCAAGCAAAAACAGATCCTAAACGTATTGCATATGCTGAAGGTGAAGATGAGCGCGTATTACGTGCTGTTCAAATTGCAGTGGATGAAGATTTGGCTAAACCAATTTTAGTTGGTCGTACTGCAGTCATTGAAGCAAACATCAAAAAATTAGGTCTACGTTTACAACACGGTGTAAATATTGAGATTGTAGATCAAGAACAAAACCCGATGTACGAAGAGTTTTGGAAAGACTACTATCAAACAATGCAACGTAAAGGCATTACTGTTGAATATGCTCAACGTGAAGCTCGCCGTCGTTCAACTTTAATTGCATCTCTTCTGGTTAAATTCGGCAAAGCAGATGGTATGTTATGTGGTACGTACAGTAGCTATAACATTCACCTTGACTTTGTGCGTAACGTTATTGGTCTTAAAGAAGGCATGAACAACTTCTTCACGCTCAATGCATTAATGCTTGAAGACCGTAATTTGTTTATTGCTGATACGTATGTAAATACTAACCCGACTGCTGAACAACTTGCTGAAATGACAATTTTAGCAGCTGAAGAAGTACGTCGCTTTGGTATTACACCACGCGTAGCTTTACTTTCTCATTCAAGCTTCGGTAGCGACCAGACTGATTCAAGCGCTCAAAAAATGCGTGAAGTTTATCGTATTTTATCTGAGCAAGCTCCAGAGCTTGAAGTTGAAGGTGAAATGCATGGTGATGCAGCATTAGATGAAAGCATCCGTCAATATGCTTTCCCAGGTTCACGTTTCAAAGGTTCAGCAAACTTGCTGATTATGCCGAACCTAGATGCAGCAAACATTTCATTTAACTTGTTAAAAGCAACTTCTGGTAACAACGTTACAATTGGTCCAATTTTGCTAGGTGCTGCTAAACCAGTTCATATTTTGACACCTACAGCGACGACTCGCCGCCTTATCAATATGACTGCTTTAACTGTTGCTGAAATTCAACAACAAGAAAAGTAATTTAGAAACTGCTTTTTACGAAAAGCATCTCTAATCACTTGAGAAAACCTCTATTCTGTAGCATGATTGCTTGAAGAATAGAGGTTTTTTCATGCAAGTGTATTTAGTAGGCGGTGCCGTCCGAGATTTTTTACTTGGGCATCCCTATCAAGAAAAAGACTATGTTGTTGTCGGTGCAACGCCGGAACACATGCTCGCCCAAGGTTTCCAGCCTGTAGGCAAAGATTTCCCTGTGTTTCTTCATCCTCAAACCAAAGAAGAATACGCACTTGCACGAACCGAACGAAAGTCTGGTCAGGGATATCATGGGTTTCAATTCTTTACTGATACAACCGTAAGTTTAGAAGACGACTTAATTCGCCGTGACTTAACAATTAATGCAATTGCCATGGATCAAGATGGCAAAATATATGATCCATATGGCGGTCAAAGCGACTTAGAAAATAAAATTCTACGTCATGTTTCAGAAGCATTTGCTGAGGATCCCCTACGGGTTTTGCGTGTCGCTCGTTTTGCTGCACGATATTTTCCATATGGTTTTCAAATTGCGCCAGAGACTTTGCAACTTATGCAAACCATGGCAGAGTCAGGTGAACTGGATGCATTAACACCAGAGCGTGTTTGGAAAGAGACCTCTCGCGCTTTAATGGAAACTCATGCAGATATTTATTTTCAAACTTTGCGTGATTGTGGCGCATTAAAACATCTTTTCCCTGAAATTGATGCTTTATTTGGTGTACCTCAACGTCCTGAATATCATCCTGAAGTAGATTGTGGCGTTCATACCCTTATGTCATTACAACAAGCTTGTAAATCGAATTACTCACTCGATGTACGTTTTGCTGTTTTAGTGCATGATTTAGGTAAGGCTCTTACTCCAGCCGATGAGCTTCCTCGTCATATCATGCATGAAGAACGTGGAATTAAACCAGTTACTCAATTATGTGAACGTTTAAGAGTCCCAACGCAAACCAAGCAGTTGGCATTATCAGTGTGTAAAGAACATTTGAAATGCCACCAGATTATGTCATTAAAGCCAGGTACTTTATGGCGTCTATTACAACGCTTAGATGTTTTACGTCGTCCAGAAAGAGTAGAAGCTTTTGTCCAAGCCTGTGAATGTGATGCAAAAGGCAGATTAGGACTAGAAGACCGTCCATATCCTCAAGCTCAATATATGCGTGAAGCCATGCAGATTGTTCGCTCTATTAAAGTTCAGGATTTACCTGACAACATTAAGGGTGCAGAAATTGGTGAAATGCTCATTCAATATCGAATTGAGGCTTTAGCTGAGTTTAAAAACCAACATCAAAGTTTTAGCCATTCTTAATCAGTAGTCATAAAAAAAGCCTCATCGTGAGGCTTTTTTTATTGAGGTTTTAACGTTTAGGAAGCGGGATATACTGAGATTGAGTATTTTGCGCTTTTCGCTCGCCCACAGTCACAACAAAGTTTTGTTGTTTACCATCTCGTTCAACCAATACATTAATTTCACTATTGGGCGCCTGTAAAGCAACGTAGTTAATCAAATGAGAAGCCGAAGTAATCGGTTCATTATTCACCTGAACAATTTTATCGCCCACTTTAATACCAGCAGAAGCCGCTGGACCATTTTTTAATACATCAGCAACGATTACACCAACTGGTGGTTTTGGTGCCAATACATCGTCTTGTGTAGGTGGTAGTAAACTAATACCTAACCAACCACGAACCACACGGCCATCTTTTAAAATTGAGTTAAGTACTTGTTGACAAACCTTCGCGGGAATAGCGAAACCAATACCTAAAGAACCACCCGATTGTGAAAAAATAGCCGTATTCACACCAATCAAGTTACCAGCAACATCAATTAAGGCTCCCCCTGAATTTCCAGGGTTAATTGCTGCATCAGTTTGAATAAAGTCTTCATAGGTATTAATACCTAAATCTGATCGACCTGTCGCTGAAACAATACCTTGAGTTACCGTTTGTCCTACACCAAACGGGTTACCAATTGCTAAAACAACGTCACCCACTTCATTACCACTCAATTTAAATGGCAATACTGGCAGTTTATCTAAATCGATTTTAATAACTGCCAAATCTGTATCTGGGTCAGTCCCCACAATTGTAGCTTCTGCACGACGTCCGTCATGTAAAGCAACTACGATCTGGTCAGCTTGGGCAATCACATGGTTGTTGGTAAGAATATAACCATCAGCACGAACAATAACCCCTGAACCTAAGCTATTTTCATTTTGCTGTTGTTGTTCAGGAACCTGATTTCCAAAAAATTCACGGAAAACCGGATCACTTAATAAAGGATGATTTTGTTTAACTTTCTGGGTCGTAAAAATATTAACAACTGCCGGCGCTGCAACTTTTACCGCAGCACTATAAGATACCACCCCACCCGTTCGAGAAGTATTCACCAGAGGCTCAACTTTCTCAGCAGGCATTTGCACCCCATCAACTGCAACAGTTGGTTTCGGCTGATGGTATTTTTGCCATGCAATAAAACTGGCAATTACAATAATAAGTAACACCCAAGGTAACCATGTAAAGGTGCGGCGCACGTTCATATCCTCTACGCAAAGAAGTTTTTAATTAAATTAATATATTGAACAAAAAGAGTTTTCAGTTAAGCATTTTAAATTAAATATGTCGATATACATAAAAAAGTCAAAAAAGATTTGTCTAGCTTTAGTTACACAACAAAATATGTTTCTATAGCTTTAGCAACTTTTACTACTCAATTCAGGAAATATCATGGCAAATTTGCATGAAATTATTCAGTGGTGCGACCAAACCTTAAAAGCAGCAGAGTTTAAAGATTACGCACCAAATGGCCTGCAAATTGAAGGTTCAACTGAAGTAAAACGTATTGTTTGTGCAGTGACTGCTTCTGAAGATGCAATTGATGCAGCTATTGCTCAAAATGCCGATCTATTACTTGTACACCACGGTTATTTTTGGAAAGGCGAACCGTATCCTATTACTGGTATGCGAGGCAACCGCATTAAGAAACTCATTCAAAATAATATTTCATTAGTCGCTTATCATCTACCTTTAGATGCACACCCATCTTTAGGCAATAATATCGCCATTGCAGAAAAGCTAAACTTGCAAAGCTTAGAACCACTCGATTTAACCGAGAAACACCCAATTGGTAATATTGGTTATTTAGAACAAGCACTTTCTGTAGATGACTTTAAAGCAAAACTACAAAACAGTTTTGATTTTAAAGTGATTCACTTACCAGCCGAGAAGAAAACGATTCAAAAAGTAGGTTTCTGTACAGGCGGTGCTCAGGATTTTATTGCTAAAGCTGCTTTGCAAAATTGTGATGCTTATATTTCAGGGGAAGTCAGTGAACGAACTTTTTACGAAGCAAAAGAATTAGGTGTTCATTATTTTGCCTGTGGTCACCATGCAACCGAACGTTATGGAGTTCAACGTTTGGCACAAGCCATTTCAAAACAGTTCACAGTTGAATCTGAATATTTTGAATTGAATAATCCGATTTAATTAAGTCTTTTTTTCAATCTGTGTTATGCGTATTAATTAGATCTTTATTGTGTATAGTTCTTTAAAACGATGCCCTATTGTTAACAGAATCATTTACAATAGAGCCACTTAATATTGTATAACCCAGCAAATGCAAGGAATAGGAACATGACAACCATTACTTTACCTGCACTTCCATATGGCTATGATGATTTAGCGCCACATATCAGTAAAGAAACTTTAGAATACCATCACGACAAACACCATAACACCTATGTTGTTAACTTAAACAACTTTATCAAAGGCACTGACCTTGAAGGTAAAACTTTAGAAGAAATCATCAAAGCAACTGCTGGTGACGCATCTAAAGCTGGTATTTTCAACAATGCTGCTCAAGTTTGGAACCACACTTTCTACTGGAACAGCATGAAGCCAAATGGTGGTGGAAAGCCTACTGGCGCAATCGCTGCTAAAATCGACGAAGCTTTTGGTAGCTACGAAAAATTTGCAGAAGAATTTACTGCTGCTGCAACAACTCAATTCGGTTCAGGTTGGGCTTGGTTAGTTGCTGATGAAGTAAACGGTAAACTTTCTATTACTAAAACTTCAAATGCAGACACTCCACTTGCACATGGTCAAATTGCTGTATTAACAATTGACGTATGGGAACATGCTTACTACATCGATTTCCGTAACTTACGTCCTAAATACATCGCAACTTTCTTAGAAAGCCTTGTGAACTGGGACTATGCAAATGCAAAACTTGCAGGTCAGCCAGCTGGTGTAGAGAAATAATTTTATTTCTTTATAAAAAACCACCCTCTTTAGGGTGGTTTTTTTATTTTTAAGGCAACAAAAGCATATTAATCAAGCAAACGATTCATTTTCTTTAATATTCTTATTGACGCTTTTAGATTTCATCCATAAAATGCGCATCAGATTCTCCAATAGCTCAGTCGGTAGAGCGACGGACTGTTAATCCGCAGGTCCCTGGTTCGAGCCCAGGTTGGAGAGCCATCTACTAATCTCCCATAGCTCAGTCGGTAGAGCGACGGACTGTTAATCCGCAGGTCCCTGGTTCGAGCCCAGGTGGGAGAGCCAAGATTCTAAAAGCCCGCATTTATTGCGGGTTTTTTCTTTTCTAATCCTCTAATAACTTTCTATTATTTTGAATAAAATCAATGTTTCGTGTATTTTTAAGCCAAACGATTAGATATTCTCACTAATTCTGCTATTAAGGCTTGACCCAGCCCCCTTTCCTGCCTAAAATCCTTTTCCAGATTCTCCCATAGCTCAGTCGGTAGAGCGACGGACTGTTAATCCGCAGGTCCCTGGTTCGAGCCCAGGTGGGAGAGCCAAGATTCTTAAAAACCCACTCATTACGAGTGGGTTTTTATTTGTATGATGTTGTCACATGTTCGAATCGAGTCACTTATTTTTTATTGTTTTAGGTTGCTTAAGCACCTGTATTTTTCTTGTTGTTTGTTTACGTCCCTATTTATTCCCAAAACAAAAATTCTTTGCTCGTCCTGTTATTACTAATTTTGAAACTCAAATGTTTATACGTCTAAAACAGAGTTTCCCAAGTTGCCATGTTTTAGCGCAAGTGGCGTTTAGCGCATTAATCACCAGCAATGACTATAAGGTTCGTAGCCAATTCAATCGTAAAGTTACCGACTTTGTTTTGCTTAATGACAAAATGGAAGTAATTGCTATTATTGAGTTAGATGACCCTACTCATCTTGAAAAAGCAGAAGAAGACCGTCTACGCGATCAAATGCTGACAGAAGCCGGATATATCGTAAAACGTTATACAAGCATACCGAGCGTACGCCAACTACAAAGAGATATTCATTGAACAGCTAATGCTATTTCTTATCTGAATTTGCAGCCTCTTTTTCAGCTATTCTTTTTTCCATTTCTATACGTTGCTGCTCATATTGTTTTTTATTCTTAGCATCACTCTTTGCAGCCAAGAAAAGCATTCCAATAATTAAAAAAGGAATAAGTAAACCCAACCCCATTAATAACCAAGGAACAGATTTTTTTTCAACTGATTGCTGACTCATAAGTGATTTAAACTCGAACATCATTAATTTTAAGCTATGTAACAATATAACAAAAAAGAGCCTATATAAAGGCTCTTTTCTTAAGCTAAATGCTAGTTAAATAAAACTTAGAACTTACCTGTACAGTGCGGGCTTTGGCTAGCATCTTTCTGTGCATCAGTTAAAACAATACCGGTACCTGCTGACATATTCGTTTGAATAAAATCTATGGCATTTGCATTTTGACATACGATTGCTTGTGTATGAGTCGCATTCGGTACAATAGTTAAGTTATATCCCTTATCGTACCCAGCTTGAGGGAAAAATTTCAAAGCATTCGCTTTCATATTTGCGAATAAGGCTTGTGTTACTACAGGCAATACTGCTTGATCTTTTTCACCTTGAATAATAAATACAGGTGCTTTAATAACTTTTTCAGCTGTAGCATTCGTTGCAGGTTGAGTCGATGTTAAAAAGCTTTGAACTACTTGATCGGTCTTGAATTTATTTAGATCAATACCGTACTGTGAAATTTGATGTGTAGGGTCAGCTAAGAAAGCTAGGATTCCTGCTTTAAATTTCTCTTGTAAACCATTTGCAGTATCAGGTGCAGGATAACTCAGACATGTACCATCATCTCCTGTACGACCATAAGCCAATTCTGCAATATCAGCTGCCCCTGATGTAAAGATTGACTTCAAATCATAATTTGGTTGCTGTGCTTTAATCCCAGCACTTGCAAAAGCAGCATATGCTAACAATTCAGCATATCCTTCTGCAGTTTTATCAATTGTTGGTACACCAAGCGCCAGTGGATCATTTGGAGACATTTGCCCTGCAGCAATCGCTGCATCAATTTGTCTACGCGCTATAATTGCCTGATCTAGCTTACTAACTGCAAAATTACTATCTTGATTCATTGCAGGATCAATATAAATTTGAATAATTGTGCCCAAGCTTGATGCCGGCGCCCCAGCTACAGCACCTTTATAACTTGTATCTGTATTGGCGAATTCAGCAGTACCTAATGATGCATGTCCACCTTGTGATTGGCCAATTGACATCCAATCGCCTTTCAACTGATTTCCATAATGGTCTTTTGCTGCCTTGACTGCTGCTAATGCGGATTTTGCTTCACTAGATAAGTTTAAGTACGGATGTACACCTGGCGTACCTAAACCCTCATAATCTGGTGCAATAATCACATAACCTGCTGCTAATAAGTTTTCAGCTAAAATTTTAAATCGCGGATTAATTGCATTTTTACTTGGCGCGCAGCTATCTCCTACTCCTACAGTTCCATGCTCCCATACAACCACTCGATAACCATCTTTAGGTTGCGATGCTTTTGGGAACAATACCATAGCAGTAGCAGTAGCTGTTTTTCCCTGCACATTTGTCATGTTATAAGTCATGACTTTAATTGATGAAGCATTATCAACTTTATCTATAGCGTAATTACTTTCAGACAAAAAGGTTTTATTTGAATCTATCCCAGTGTAATCGTCATTGTTGTCATTACATGCTGTAAGAAATAATGCTGAAACCGATAATGTTATAGCTAAAGCGATTTTTGACCGTTTCATAAAATATCCTTTTTATGTTATGTGTTATTTATTCCGCATAATTTTTATGCACAAATATTAAGACATAAAAAAAGTGCTCTGCATAGAACACTTTTCAACCTCACGGTCATTTTTACTATATGAAATTTAAAAATATTCCTAGAAAAATGATTAATCCTACCCAGCGATTGTGACGAAATGCCCAGAAACAAACCTGAGGGTTGCGGTCTTTGGTTTTAATTGTTTGATATATAAAATCGAATGCCACAACAATTAAAGCAACAATTGCCCATGGAAATAAGATATTTTCTAAATACAACGCCGTTCCTATCAAAACAAGACTGGCTGCTTGTAGGAGTGCAATAATCTGGATGTCATATCGACCAAAAAGAATAGCTGTAGATTTCACACCAATCTTTAAATCATATTCGCGGTCTGTAATTGCATATTGAGTGTCATAAGCCACTGTCCAAGCCAAATTACCAAAATACAGCAGCCAGCAAGTCAGATCCGGAGTTTTACCTACAGCAGTAAAGGCCATTGGAATTGACCATGAAAATGCTGCTCCTAAAAAAACTTGCGGTAAGTTGGTATAGCGTTTCATAAATGGATAAATAAACGCTAAAAATAACGCGCCAAATGACCAATAAAAAGTTTCTATAGGTAAAAAGAACAAAAGACATGCACTTGCTAAAACAAGACCTAAGAATACATATACTGCTTCCCTCGCACGAATGACACCTGTTGCCAAAGGACGAGTTTTTGTACGCTCTACATGACCATCTACTTTACGATCAGCAAAGTCATTAATCGCACATCCAGCAGCGCGCATAAAAATAACGCCTAAAATCATGACGAATAAAATACCTAAATTCGGTATTCCTTTTGATGCAACCCAAAGTGCCCACATGGTTGGCCAAAACACCAGTTCTGTACCAATTGGCTTATCAAATCGGCATAGATAATAATAAGCTTCTAAACGCTGACGCCATGTTGTACCTGTTGCAGTCGTCATAGTAATTCCTTGTCGTGCTGCTGATATAAAAAAGCTTCAAAAGCCGGTAAGAATGTTTCTTGAACAATAAATTTACAGCCATGCCAAGTATAGCAACTTTGTCGCGTCCAACCTTCGGGTAAGCGAATAACACGGCGATCACACAGTGGCGTAGTTCTTTGAAATAAAAAACGACCTATCGGTTTAGAACCAATATGCTGAAATATACGGGCTTTTTTTTGTAAACTTCGAATTGGAAAAATACTTTTTGCTTTAACCCAAGGTTCCACTTCACAGCCATATAAATATGTTTCCCTTACCCATGAAGTATGGGTATGAGGCATATTCATCCATTGACTGTCTGCAAAAGTTAAACGCTGAAAGTATTCTTTAAAAGGTTTTACGCTGAACTGTCCACCGCCAAGTTCAGTCAATTGTTGGGTCAGAGAACCAGACGCATACAACCATGTTTTCAATGCAGGATTTAACACTTCTTCCTGTTTAAGTACTGGTTGTCGTTTACGCATAATCTGCTCACATGAAAACTCGCACCTAGTTTACCCCAAATTTTTGATAAAAAACGTAGAGAATTCAATCAACATTGCAAGCAATAAAAAAGCCTGCATAAGCAGGCTTTTTTACGAAATACGTATTACAAGCTGTAGTACATATCGAATTCAACTGGGTGAGTAGTCGTGTTAAGACGACGTACATCTTCCGTTTTAAGTTCGATGTATGCATCAAGCATTTCTTTAGTGAACACGCCGCCTTTTAACAAGAATTCGTGATCTGCTTGAAGTGCTTCAAGAGCCATATCTAAGCTATGAGCAACTGTTGGGATTTTTGCTTCTTCTTCTGGAGGAAGATCATACAAGTTCTTGTCAGCAGCTTCGCCCGGATGGATCTTGTTTTGGATACCGTCGATACCAGCCATTAACAATGCAGCGAAACCTAAGTACGGGTTCATCATTGGGTCTGGGAAACGAGCTTCGATACGCTTACCTTTAGGGCTAGAAACGTATGGAATACGGATAGACGCAGAACGGTTACGCGCTGAGTAAGCAAGCATAATTGGTGCTTCGAAGTGAGGAACCAAACGCTTGTATGAGTTTGTAGATGGGTTTGTGATTGCATTCAATGCACGAGCGTGCTTGATGATACCACCGATGAAGTACAACGCCATTTCTGAAAGGCCAGCATATTCATCACCAGCAAACAAGTTCTTGCCATCTTTAGAGATAGACATGTGAACGTGCATACCAGAACCGTTATCACCTACCATTGGTTTAGGCATAAACGTAGCTGTTTTTGCATATTGATGTGCAACGTTCCAAACAGCATATTTGAACTGTTGAACTTCGTCAGCTTTACGAACAAGAGTATTGAAGCTCACACCAATTTCTAACTGGCAAGAAGCAACTTCATGGTGATGTACTTCTACACGACCTGGGCCCATGATGTCTTCGATTTTTGCACACATTTCTGCACGCATATCTTGTGAAGAATCGACTGGAGGAACTGGGAAGTAACCGCCTTTAACACGTGGACGGTGACCAGAGTTACCAGACTCATAGTCTTTACCAGTAGACCAAGCAGCTTCTTCAGCGATTAATGTATGACGAGCGCCAGACATATCGATGTCCCATTTCACTTCGTCAAATACAAAGAATTCTGGTTCTGGACCGAAGAATGCAGTATCACCGATACCTGTAGATTTTAAGTATTCTTCTGCACGGCGAGCAATCGAACGTGGGTCTCGCTCATAACCTTGACCAGTTGAAGGTTCAATAACGTCACAAGTCACAACTACAGTTGGTTCAGCAAAGAACGGGTCGATGAAACCAGTTTCCGCATCTGGACGTAAGATCATGTCAGATGCTTCAATACCTTTCCAACCAGCGATTGAAGAACCATCAAACATTTTACCGTCTTCAAAAGTATCTTCATCAATAGAATCAGCTGGGTAAGTTACGTGCTGTTCTTTACCCTTAGTATCAGTAAAGCGAAAATCGACCCATTTTGCGCCACTTTCTTGTATGAGTTGAAGGACCTTGTTCGCCATGCTCATTTTGCTCCAATGAAATTTTGTTGCACTTGTTAAGTGCGTGTTAGTTGCTGGTATTTATTAAGCAATTCTCATACCAACTTTATAAGACTTACCTAAAACATTGAATTACTTATAAGTATTCATGATTTAGGCCCCTTGTCTTGAACCCATTATACTGTTTGCTTGTGCAAATGCACCATATTCACACATTTTCAAATTATGGCATATTTAAATAGCTTATTATTGCCCTAATTTAGTGCAAAATTGTTGCACTGATATAATCCGCTGCATCAATTTCTAACAGTCGTTCATGATCATAATACTTTCTTATATATAATGTTGAGATTCTTATTAGATTACACAAAAAATATTTATGCTTCTTAAAGCATCCATTCTTACTCATTTTTAAGTTGTTTAGATGACTTAAGCGCCTTGGTTAAGCCATCCAAGTAAGTTCTTTATTGTTTATTTACAATCTACCAAATAGTTTTCATTTTTATGAATTCTTATAGAGCATTTCAGTACTCGGCAGTTCTTTGATTTGCCAAATGAACGCTCCTTTGTGTTATTCGCTATCCACGAACTCCACTATTCATGTTCTTTTTCATTCACTGTTTTTATACAAGGTAAATTTGCTTTTATTGTTAAAAATAACTAAAAAATAAAAACATAAATTTTGGTTATAAATAAACAAACTAAAAGTTATGTTTATAAAAAACATAAAATCATTCAAGGATTTGAATAATGAAACATGAACTTGAACAGACCGATAAAGCATTTTTCGGTCATCCAAAACCATTAAAAACTTTATTTTTTACAGAACTTTGGGAAAGATTTTCTTATTACGGAATTCGCCCCTTACTTGTTCTTTATATGGTTGCTATGGTGAATGACGGTGGGCTAGCACTTGATCGACCAACTGCCGCAGCTATTGTAGGATTATTTGCAGGCTCAATGTATTTAATGACAGTTTTTGGTGGGTGGATTGCTGATAACTGGTTAGGTCAGGCGCGTGGTGTCTGGTACGGTTCAATTATTATTGCTTTAGGTCACTTATCAATTGCCCTCACCACCATTTTTGATCAATTCTTTTTTTATTTCGGTCTAGTTCTGATTGTTCTTGGCTCAGGTTTATTTAAAACTTGTATTTCAGTGATTGCCGGAACTTTATACAAAGCTCAAGATAGTAGACGAGATGCCGGATTCTCCATTTTTTATATGGGAATTAATATGGGCTCGTTTATTGCCCCGCTCATTACAGGTCTATTAGCTCGCGATTATGGCTGGCATTTAGGCTTTGGTATCGGTGGCCTTGGGATGTTGATAGCGTTGTTAATTTTCCGCTTTTTGGCTATCCCGCAACTTCAAACTTTTAATGAACTGCGTCAAGAATCTAACACCTGTAGCAAACCTGTCGTAGAAAATAAAAATGCACCCAAAATTGTGTTTAGTTTTTTATTTTTGGTTGCAGTGGTTATTGGACTAACTTTCTTTGGCATCATTCACATCAACCCAGTCGTTGTTGCAACCTACTTAACTGTAGGAATTAGCATTGGAATTATTGCTTATTTTGCATACTTACTACTTTTCCTGAATTTAGAGCAAAATGAAAAATTTAAAATAATTATTTGTTTCGTTTTATTAGGGTCTGTTGAGAATTACCGAGAGTTAATTAAACTCGCGCACAATTGAATCATGGCTTCAAAACTCGTATCTGTTTTACAACTACGCATCGCTATACGTTTAAATTCTTTTAACTTACAGAAATAGTTTTCAATGAGATGACGCCATTTATACATAATCGTATCAAATGCTCTCATTACTTTTCGATTAGATTTAGGTGGGATCACCACTTTCACTTTACGTTCATTGAGTTCTTGGATGAGCCAATCTGCATCAAATGCTTTATCCGCTAGTAATGCCTGAAAATCAACATCTTCGATTAAAGGTTTGGTTTCTACTAAATCGTGATATTGACCAGGCATTAATCGAAACTTAATGAGGTTGCCTAGACTATCCACTAAGGCAAGAATTTTACAGGTCATTCCACCTCGAGATCTACCTATAGACTGTTTGAAAGTCCCCCTTTTGCACCTTGCCCATGTCGATGAACTTTAACAATCGTTCCATCAATCATGGCGTATTCCAAATCAACATCTTCATTTACAGATGCAAAAATAGTTTCAAATACACCAGCTTTCACCCAATCACGGTATCTTTTAAAGACGGTATTCCATTTACCAAAATGAGCAGGTAGATCACGCCATGGACTGCCTGTACGGGCAATCCAAAGGACTGCTTCTAAAAATAATCGATTATCTTTTCCACTACGACCTCGATCGGTCACTTTACCTAGGCAAAAAGGTTCCATTTTTGCCCATTGGGCATCAGTAAGTATGTATCTATCCATAGTACTATTATAAATTAATCAGT